>QIAS01000023.1:0-6000 GCA_003225615.1 Acidobacteriota bacterium
CTGCGTGACGGCTTCCAATTTCAGTTCCAGCCAGGTCCTGATTCCACCGGCACAGGAAACCGGGCGCCTGACGCTGATCACCAATGCGATGGCGCGCGAAATCGTAATCGGCAAAGATGGAAAAGCGGAAGCCGTTTCTTACATTGACAAGAAGACGCGCATTGAACAGCGAGTAAAAGCGCGCGCATTCGTGGTCGCGGCCAGTGCCTGCGAATCCGCTCGCCTGCTGCTCAATTCCACATCCACACTGTTTCCCGACGGCCTGGCGAACTCTTCGGGCGTCGTCGGACGTTACCTCACCGACTCTGTGGGCAGTTCCGGCTCGGGTTATTTCCCCCAATTAGAAAAAGTTGCTCCCCACAATCACGACGGCGTCGGCGGAATGCACGTGTACATTCCGTGGTGGAAGTTCGCCCGCAAGAACGAATTCCTCCGCGGTTACCACATCGAACCCTACGGCGGACGCTTCATGCCGGGATGCGGCGACTTTGACGATGTTTGCGCGCAGCAGGAAGGCTACGGCGTCTCCCTCAAACAAAAATGCCGGTCAGCGTACGGCACAGTGATCGGCTTTGAAGGCCGAGGCGAGATGATTCCCAATGAGCACACCTACTGCGAGATCGATCCCGACGTCGTGGATCAATGGGGAATCCCCGTGCTCCGCTTTCATTTTCAGTGGAGCGACAACGAACTCCGCATGGCGCGCGACATGCAGGAGACGTTCCGCTCAATTGTGGAATCGGCCGGCGGAACTTACCTGACAAAAACCAATCCGGAAGCCGGTCCGAGGCCCTACGGGATCACAGAGGGAGGAGTTATCATTCATGAACTGGGCACCGCGCGCATGGGGAATAATCCCAAAACGTCTGCCCTGAACAAGTACTGCCAGGCGCATGACGTGAAGAACCTGTTTGTCACGGATGGTGCCTCTTTCGTCTCCAACCCAGACAAAAATCCCACGCTCACGATCCTCGCATTGTCATGGCGAGCATCGGATTTTCTGCTGGATCAGGCGAAGAAAGGGAATTTGTAATTCGTACGCCAGGAAATATGTGATGTCCTCGAAATCGATAACTCGCCGAGACATTCTGAAATCGCTCACCCTGGGGGTAGCCACCGGTTCCGTGCTGCGGGTAATTCCGCTTGAAGCCGCGGAATATGCGCACCAGGTAGTACATGCGGAAAAATCAGCGGCAGGTTACAGCCCGAAATTCTTCCCGCCGCATCAATACAAAACCCTGCAGGCCCTCTGCCAGGCAATTATTCCGGCCGACAATCACTCTGGTGGCGCCCTGGAAGCTGGCGCCCCCGAGTTCATCGACCTTCTCACCAGCGAAAACAAGGACTACCAGCTCGCCCTCGGCGGCGGCATCATGTGGCTGGACTCAACTTGCATCGATCGTTACGGCAAGAATTACCTGGATTCTGCCCCCGAACAGCAGAAGCAAATCCTCGATCTCATCGCATATCGTAAGAACGCCCTGAGCGATTCCAGCCTCAGCCAAGGCGTCGAGTTTTTCTCTTTCCTGCGCAATCTAACCGTGGACGGGTTTTTCACCAGCGAGATCGGAATCAAAGATCTTCAGTACATCGGCAACAAGTACTTGAAAGACTTTCCCGGCTGTCCGCCGGTTCCGGAAAGCTAGCTACCAAGCTGTTTTCTGACTGAAGTTCGGTTGTCTCTTATCCAACTCCCTTCGTTCAATGCATGGGGAAAACCACTAAGACAGCCGGAGTTGCCGAGTTCCGTCCCAAAAATTTGTGAGATTCTGAAACTAGCTCACGATCCTGTTTTTAACCAGTCTAATTCGCATGGGAGGGAACTCCGGAAAGGAACTCCACCTAATCGCCGTCCGTACCTCACTTTGAGCCATGCCCTTGCTCGACCGTCACGTCTGGTTCGTGGTGCTGTTCGTTCTAACCTCATCGCTCACGCGAGCTGCCAGCAGCGTGCAAATACCTCGCGTGAGCAGGCCTCCGCGTTTGGAAGATTTTGAGGAGATGAAGCCGCAGGGGGCGGCAACTGAGCTCCGCAAAGTCAGCGGCTTCATCCAGCAGCAACCCTCTGACGGAAAACCTGCTACCCAGCCAACCGACGTCTACATCGGCTACGATCTGACCAACCTGTATGTGGTATGGGTGTGCTGGGATTCCAATCCGCACGCCATCCGCGCCCACCTTACCCGCCGGGAAGCTGTCACCCCGCCCGACGACGATTACGTCGAGCTCATTGTCGATACCTTTCGCGACCAGCGCCATGGCTTCCTCTTCGATGTGAACCCGCTCGGCACGCAAGCCGATGCCCTCTGGACCGAAGGCAGTGGTGCTGATTACTCATTCGACACACTTTGGTATTCGCGCGGCCGCTTAACCTCGCAAGGTTTCATTATCTGGATGGCGGTTCCCTTCCGCAGCCTTCGTTTTCATCCCAGCAACGAAGTCTGGGGCGTAACTTTCATGCGCTACATCCCTCATAACGACGAGTCTGACTACTGGCCGTATGTGTCCAGCCGCGTCTCCGGCACCTTGAACCAGGAAGGCACGATGAGCGGCATGCGCGAGATTTCTCCCGGCCACAATATGCAGTTCATCCCCTATGTGTCATTCCGCAATTACCGCGCCGTGGATAATCGCGACCCTTCCCAGCCGCGTTTTCAGCAGATTGACGCGCGAGGCAAAGCTGGCCTCGATTCCAAGTTCGTCTTCCACGACAGCCTGGTACTCGACACCACTATCAATCCTGATTTTGCTCAAGTCGAGTCCGACGAACCGCAGAACACGGTTAACCAGCGCTTCGAGGTGTTCTTTCCTGAAAAGCGTCCCTTCTTCCTCGAAAATGCAAATTACTTTGGCGATACCAATATCGGTGTGTACCGCCTATCGCAGATGCTTTTCACCCGTCGAATCGCCGATCCCACGTTCGGAGCTCGCCTCACCGGAAAGCAAGGCCCTTGGAACCTGGGATTCTTCGTTGCCGACGACCGCTCTCCTGGCCTGGTGGTCCCCGACTTCAGCTCCTTTGCCGGAAAGCGCGCCTACTTCGCGGTAGGCCGTGTCAGCCACGATTTAGGAGAACAAAACAGCGTTGGCGTGATCTACACCGACCGCGAATTATCAGGACTCTACAATCGCGTGGGCGGCATCGACGCAAACTTCCGTCTCAGCAAGAACTGGACCTCCTGGTTCCGCACTGTGGTGAGCTCGACTCTCTCCTCGCCCGGCGAGCCTGGTTCGGGCAGCACTCAGCCCGAGCCCGCGCCCCCAACCCCTGCCATTCCCGGCTATCACTTCGGACGCGATACCGAAGCTGTCCTCAACAACATCGGCCGCCGCCTCTCCTACGAGCTCACCTACCAGGACATCACTCCCGACTTCCACACCGACACAGGATTTGTCCCTCGCACTGACATCCGCAACGTCAGCCAGTACTTTCATTTCTACTGGCGGCCGGAAGGCAAGCATCTTGTCTTTCATGGCCCCGAGGGCAACACCATTAATATATGGGACCACAACGGAGTCGACCTCCAACAGGTCTACAGTTTTGATTGGGTGTTCGATTTCAAACCAAATCTCATTGTCGCGCCGATCGTTAGCTATGAAACCGATACCCTGCGCCCCGCCGATTTCACAGGTCTGACTGCTAATCACAAATACGTCCAACGCGCGGTGGGGTTTGTGTTCAAAGGCAGCCCGCTTCGCAAGCTGACCTTCAACACCAAAGTGATTCGCGACGGCATTGTGCTCATCGATGTCCCGGCCGGGCAACTTCCGATCACCGGTGACGAGACCGCCATCACCCAAACCATGAGCCTGAAAATGACTCGCCACCTCGAAATTGATAACACTTACATTCTCGAACGTGTCCTCAACGGCGCCGCTCATCAGGCCGCTTTCAACAATCACATCATCCGCTCGAAGTGGAATTATCAGTTCACGCCCGCGCTGTCGCTTCGCATGATCACCCAGTACAACGGGCTCCTCGCGAACCCGAATCAGAGTTCGCTAACCACCACAAAGAACCTGAACTTCGATTTTCTATTCACTTATCTGCCTCACCCCGGAACCGCCGTGTACGTCGGCTACAACAGCAATCTTGAAAACCTTGTTCCCGGCCTTTGTGACCAATTGCCGGGCTCGATCAGCTGCATCCCGAACGGCCCCGGGCTGGTTCGCAGCAACAGCTTCATTAACGATGGCCGTCAATTCTTCGTGAAAATAAGTTATCTGTTCCGGCGTTAGCGTGCCTCGACCTTGGCCGATGAATCCGTCTCTATGGGCCAGGGTGAAACTTGCCAGTGACTTCCTGCCACACGGCTGGAAAACTGCCGGACAGCCAGCGGGTGCCCTCCCGAAGTAGCTCCAAAGCCCAGTCACCGTTACCGGTGATGTTCGTCACCTCAAAATCCAGCCAAGTCACAGCATCCACTTCGCCGCGGGCCTACAATATGAGTGGAGGAGCTTGCGATGTCTACTGCCTGGACGTCCCGTTACGCTCTGCGTACCAAAGCCGTCAAGAGTTCCGCCATTCGCGAGTTGCTGAAGATCACACAGCGGCCGGAAGTTATCTCATTCGCCGGCGGACTGCCCGCCCCCGACGTATTTCCCACAGAACGCTTCCGCGAAGCCTGCTGCCGCGTGCTCGAGCAAAAGGCAAAGCTCGCACTGCAATACGGCGCTACCGAAGGCTACGAGCCACTGCGCGAGATGATTGCGCGCCACACTTCGCGTTATGGTATTAAGGCCAAGCCCGAAAATGTCCTCATCACCTCGGGATCGCAACAGGCGCTGGACCTCATTGGCAAGCTGCTCATCAATCCCGGCGACCGCATCCTAATCGAGGCCCCCACCTACCTGGGAGCTTTGCAAGCTTTCACCGTCTACGGCGCCGAGTACGTCAGTGTTCCCTGCGATGATCACGGCATACGCACTGACCTGCTGGATAAGCCTCTCCGTTCCGGGCCCAAGTTCATGTACATTCTGCCCAACTTCCAGAACCCGGGCGGAACTACGCTTTCCGAAGGCCGCCGCCACGAACTTGTTCTGCTGGCCGACCGCTTCGGCATTCCCATCATTGAAGACGATCCCTATGGCCAGCTACGGTATGAAGGCGAGCATTTGCCGCCTCTGGTCGTGCTCGACCGCAAGAACTTGCGCCGTGACAACGGCTATTCCATCGGCAATGTCATTTACCTGAGCACCTTCTCCAAGACGCTCGCCCCCGGATTGCGGCTCGGCTGGATCATTGCTCCTCCGGAAGTGATCGCGAAGTTAGTCCAGTTGAAGCAAGGTGCTGACCTGCACACTTCCACCTTCATCCAAATGTTGGCCTACGAGGTCGCCCGCGACAATTTCCTCGACGAGCACGTCAAGCTGATCCGTCGCGTTTATGGCGAACGTCGTGACGTGATGCTTGCCGCTCTGCAGGAATTTTTTCCGCCCGAAGTTACCTGGACTCATCCTCAGGGTGGGCTGTTCTTGTGGGTCACCCTGCCAGAGGGCATGAATTCGCAGAAACTCTTTGAAGCGGGGCTTAAGGAGAACGTGGCGTTTGTACCCGGCGACTCGTTTTACCCGAATGGCCAGGAAGGCCTGGGGCATCTGCGTCTGAATTTCTCGAATGCCGAGCCTCAGCAGATTCGAGAGGGCATCCGCCGTCTCTCGATTGCCGTGAAGCGGCAAATGCAGGAGTTGCATTTAATCGACGCACTGCTGCAGTCACATAATTGACCCTGGGTCGCGGCGACGCACGACTCTAGGCGGCGCCGAACGGGTTCTCGAGTGACGGACTCTGTGGAGTGAACAATTCCGCGCCGTCGGCCAAAATGTGCATGTCGTCTTCCAGCCGCACCCCAAATTCCCCGCGAATGTAAATTCCCGGCTCATCGCTGAACGTCATATTGGGCGCGAGTCTGGTCGCATTTCCGCGCACCAGGTACGGCCACTCATGCCCATCCATTCCCATGCCGTGCCCCACGCGGTGACCAAAAAACTTGTAATCGG
>QIAS01000023.1:6201-13941 GCA_003225615.1 Acidobacteriota bacterium
ACCTGTGGCGTTACCGACCCGTGTGGAAAAGCCGTGAACTCGCCCACCTGAACGTCCGCGCCGCCCGAAAATCCCAGCTTGCCGTGCGCCGCAGCGACCAGGTCCTCAATCTGCTGCTGTGTCATTTCTTCCTTCACCGCTCGATACGTAGCCTCATAGGCGGCGAGAGTGACCTTGGCTGCCAGCCGCATGAGCTCAATCTCATGATCGCTCTTGACCATCCGGCATCCGGCGGTTATCGGGGTGGCGCTCACCATGCTCGCTTGCGGCGCAGCACTCGCGATGCCTTCGCTGAACACGAATTTCATGGTCTCCTCGACTCCCAGGCGGCCCGTGGTTATTCCGTGATCTTTCAAGCCCTGCGCTAATCGTAGGTATGGACTTTCATCCTCCTGCCAGGTACGAATGTCAGCCTCTTCTCCGGCCGGCGCTTTAGCTAGTTGCTCCCGGGCTCGTCCTTCTTCAAACGCCGGGCACACATAAAATGGAGCACCTTTGGCCGGCAATACCATGGCAAAGAGCCGTTCCCCTCCCCACCAGCGAACGCCTGAGAAGTAATTTAGCGAGGTGCCTTCCGCGAGTAGCATTGCGTCAAGCTTGTTCGCTTGCATCAATTGACGAGCCTTCTCCTGCCGGGCGATTCGCTCTTCCCTGGTAATCGGCTTTGCCTGGTCGTGGAGCGACTTCAAGTCTGCAATCGAAGATGGAAGCTCTTTATCTTCCGGGTTGCCCGCTTTGCCCACAGGCCGCGCGCCTATTCCAACCGATGCCGCCAAAGTACCGATGCGCAGAAACGTTCGACGAGAAAACATTGCACCTCCCGTTGCCAGCCGGAACCGACATTATAGAAGGCGAAACATTGTCATTGACCAATTTGCAATGCGTAAGAGTGGCCAGTGGATCTTACAATCAGGTCGAATCGGTAGTCGGTTTCTAACGCCCAGAATCCAGGGCTCCTAAAATCTATGCTCATGGAAGGCGGATTCCAGTGCGCCGGATGCGGGGAGTGGAACGAGACGGCGATCGATGAGTCCGCTGGGCGCACCCAGGTTTATGTGGAAGATTGCCAGATTTGTTGCAGACCCAATAGGCTGCATGTGCATTATGATGCGGACAGCCAAGAGTATCTGATTGATGCCGAATTAGAGTAGCAACTCAGCCAAGGAGAACACGTCATGGCGACATCTTACGGCGCTGCCGCGCCACGAGCGGTTGCCCACAACATGGTGACCACCCAATTCGAACTCGATGGCTACCGGGTGGTTCGCACGCTAGGGGTTGTGCGCGGCATCACTGTGCGCTCGCGCTCTATCTTCGGCACTATTGGGGCGGGGCTACAGACGCTGGTCGGAGGCAATATTACTCTGTTCACCAACCTTTGCGAGAAAACGCGCGCGGAATCCTTCGACTTGATGCTGCAACATGCGGCTGAGCTTGGCGCCAATGCGGTCGTCGGCGCCCGCTACGACGCTACCGAAATCATGCAGGGCGTCACCGAAGTTCTGGCTTATGGCACCGCGGTCGTAGTAGAAGCTGTTAAATAGGCGCACCCCTCACTGCCGCCATCGCACCTCATACTGCCCGACCCAAGTCACCCCAGGGAAACGCTGCCGCAATGCCGCTTGCAGTTCGGGGTCAAGCGGCTTCGAAAACCACTGCCCAGGATAAAAAACCACAACCTTCACATGATGTGCTTCAAGAGCATTCAGAACTCGCTCCATGTGACCGGCGGGATCCTCATAGAAATCAAATAGAATCCGTGTCGGATTGCGCAAACCGGCAAGGAAGGGGACCTGGGGGCAGTCGGGCGCACAATACACGTATTTACTTTCACCCGCGTGCTCCTGCACCAGCGGAATCAGTTGCTGGTAAAGGCTCACTTCTGCCGGATGTACTCTCAATCCACCTGCCCGCGCCAGAGTCAGCCGGCTAGTCTCGTGATTCGGAACGTAGTGGTATCCCATCTCATAAACGAAAGTGGGAGTGAAACGGAAAACAGCGAATGCGATGTAGAAAACGGTAAGAGATACGAGGATGAACGTGGAAGTCTTCTTCGTCATCGACAACAGAGCCAACAGCGTCAGGATCAGCAAAGGCTCTACATAGCAGAAATAGTTAGCTACCGGCAGCGGCAACTGTATCAGGCTGCACAGCGCAGTCACACAGAGTAGCAACATAATTTCTTGGCGGCGCGCCGGCGAGAGATTCTCCCGAAGCGGTTTCGTCGACAGCAGGTACACGCCCGCGAATACCGCTAACGGAATCAAAAAAGTGAGTGGAGCCCAGATGAACTGATATATGCCCAAATCTTTCGCAGATGCCAACAGGACAAAAGTCATTGCTACCAGCAGCAGCCCACGTGTGACTTTCCGGATGCGCCCCGCGCCATAGCCGCCGGCGAACAGCAGCAGTACTAAAACTACAGTTCCGTAAGTCCGTATGGGGTTAAATCCCGGAGGCCGGCGAGCAGCAGCGGCCTGAAGTCTTGTCGGGAGTACAAAGACCCCGCGTACAAACGAAGACACTGAGCCGCTAAGAACGTAGGGCATGAGAAATAGGGCAATCGGCAGGGCCACACCAGCCGCAAAAGGCATAACCTCCCGGAACAACACTTTGAACGGCCGCCGGGGAGGCGCCGGTGCAACTTCGTTTTGCCGTAAACTCAGAATTCCGAGCGCGACGATGGGAAGTACGAACTGAATCAATGCAACAAAAGACAGGCTTCGGCGAATGATGATGAACACGGCACCCAGCAGGATCAGCAGGCAACCCAAGACAAGAACGCGAAACTTCCAGCCTCTACGCTGCGAGTACTCCAGAAGACTTTTCTGTTGTACTTCCTCGGCCACTTGCGCCCGGTAAAGGAAAAATAGCAAGGCCCCAGCCACGTAATACAGACCGGCAATCTTGAAGAGGAACGACACTCCGCCACAAATACCCGCCACAAATAGCCACAAGCGCGCACGGCTTTCCAAAAAGCGCAGTATCGCCAGTGTGCCAAATGTCGCGAAAAACAGGTTGTACCAGGAATTCATCGGCGCCGAGTAGTTGGGCAAACTCCACGCGACCGCCAACAAGGTCGCGAGCCCTGCGCCCCAGGGAGAGAAAAAACGCGTCGCGATACCATAAAAAGCTGGAATCCAAGCCAGAAAGAAAATGAACAATACAATTCGCATCGAGGCGAAGTTTGTGCCAAACAGCCAAAAAGCAAATGCATTAAGGAAAGCGAGCCCTCCGGTGTAAGGATCGCCGTAATCACGGTGCGGCAACTCGCCGGCCAAAACGCGCTCGGCCGACTGGGCGAAGGTGCCTTCGTCGTATGGAATCCATCCGCGCTTCAGCAGGCTCCCGCTGTAGATGGCGCTGACCAACCACACGACCACCAGAATGACCCACCATCGCCGGAGGGAAGAACGTTCCGGCACCGGGGCAATCGCTTGGGATACGAGGGTCTCCCCCGCCAGAGTGGACGCCATTAAGTTGACCTTCGAGAGATGATGGTCTTCAACATGTCCCGTCCCGTCGAATTACTCCCCTATTTACTCTGTCCCGCGCCCTGAGCCTGCTCTTTAGCCAACCGTTGCACCAAATTCTCCGGCAGAGCATGCAGCAGCACCAGGAAAGTGCCGTTGCTCCAGCCGAATCCGACCACGTTTTGTTTGTACCCTTCGGAAACATGAGTTTCAGCAGAGCGCGTCACCACATTGTATTTTTCGACGATCGAGCCCTGGCGGCGAAAATTGTCTGCCACGGTCGAAAGAAACTTGTACGAAATTCGGTCCGCATCCACGCTGAAGCCGTAGCGGCGGAGCCCTTCAATGGCCAGAAGATTCGTGGGCGCCCAGCCGTAGGGGTAATCCCATTGGGCGCCACTCTCGAAGTGGCTTTGAGCAAGCCCACCCGGTTGTTCAAAAATTGGCAGTTTTCGTAGTAAAGCACTGGCCTGGTCGGGTGTTGCCAGCCCCGTCCAAAGCGGATAAAAAGTGGTGATGTATTGATACGACGACCTGCTCTGCGTCACAAAATCATAATCCACGAACAATCCGTGTTCGCCGTCCCAAAGATATTTGTTGATTCGCTCTTTGCGAGTTTCCGCGCGCTTCTGCCAGTTCTGCAAGTCTTCCTTGCGCCCGAGAAGCTGGCTGATGTGTTCCAGGTCTTTTTCAGTCTTATAAAGCAAGCTGTTGAGGCATACGGGCGCATAGTGATGAGTTTCTGCGCTGAAGGGACCGAAGCGGAAGGAGATGTCGAATCCAGACTCGCGCATCGCACGATCGCCTTTGTAAAAATCGCGCGCCAAAGCCAGAGTCTTCAGAAGCTCGCATTTTGAAGAGGCAGCGTTCTGAACTTCCTCGCAAAGCTGCAGCGGAAAGGTAAAGCCGACCACATCCGGTGCGTTCTTCCCCGGCTTGATTTCGACCAGTTCGTGTTCGGCCGCCTGCGGATGATTCAGGTAATACGTCACAACACCGCGATAGTATCCGCTCTCGTCCTGCAACCCTTCCGGAACTGGGCCTTCGCCAAAATCATAATAGCGGGAGAGCCCGGTAGAGCCCGCCAGATGAGGATCATGTGTCCACAACTCATAGTCTTTGCTGGCATGGGTGTAAGCTTTTCCCAACCAGTCGAGATCATCATGCCCGGCAGCCTTCTCGGCTTCGTACACGGCCAGAATCATCGACGTAAGAAAAGGAGGCTGTGAGCGGGTCAGAAAATAAGTACGGTTGGCATTCAGTACCGACGCGTAATGATCCAGTTCAAAAAAGAAATTTTCCACCATGCCACGGGCCAGATCGAGTCTGCCGTCTTGCAGCAGTCCGCGGATGATGAAATAACTATCCCAGCCATACATCTCATTGAATCTGCCCCCAGGTACGACATAGCTGTTTTCCAGAAACAGCAGTCCCGGCGGGTTAATCGTCCTCGGGTCAACCTGCCCCGGCCTTTGAATCACCAGCGGCAAGTGTTCGACGTCAATCTTGCAGTCCTGCTGCAACTTCTGCACCGCAGGAGGAGCGCTAAAATCGGCGGGCAAATAAAGAATGGATGGCGCGGCCAACTTGGGATCCACGACACTCTCACAGCTCGTCATCGATCGCGTCAGCGTATCCCAGGCAGACGAGATATAGCTCAGGATGGGCTTCAGCCCTTCCTCGCCAGACTCGGGCGCAGCCGCCCGCGATGCTGGCGAGAGAACACAAACGAGGATGCTTAGGACTAGTGGCCAGTGGCGCCAACGGTTTTTTGGGATGGGCATTTAGTATTTACTATCAACTTGCGTAAAGTTTTGTAAAGCTCTTTCCATTTGTCCGTTGCCACGTGGATTATCTGTCAGAATGTCGTGGTTTCCTCATTCTTTTGCATCTCCCCATGTCGCGCGAACGGCTGATCGGCTCTAATAACGTGATATAACTCGCAACCCAGCCGATGCTTTGGACGTCAAATTGGCTTGGAATCTATGCCCAATCTACTTGCAAGCTATTGGCAAAACGAGCCGTCCGACTACATTGCCGGTTCTCAACCCCCCGAAGCCGGGCACTCCTCGGTGCACTCTGTCCGAGCTTCCTCCGCCACACGGCGTAAGATTTCCGTTCTAAAAAGCTCGCTGCTGTTGGTCTGTCTGACATTTTGGGCGTGCAGCTCTGCCGACCCCAAACCCACCAGTGCGCGTGCCGCCGCACCCCAAACAATCCCGGTTGGAGTAGCCACGGCCGAGCGGCGTGATGTGCCGGTTTACCTGAACGGTCTTGGTTCAGTTCTGGCATTCAACACGGTGAGCATCAAAAGCCGCGTAGACGGTCAACTGCTTCAGGTGAATTTCAAGGAAGGGCAGAACGTTATAAAGGGGCGACTGCTGGCCCTGGTTGATCCTCGCCCTTATGAAGTCCAGTTGAGCCAGGCACAGGCGCAACTTTTCAAAGACGAGGCATCGTTCCGTGACGCCAAACTGAACTATCAGCGCTTCAAAGATCTTCTGCAACAATCCGGCGCCATGTCGCAACAGCAGGTGGACACCCAGCTTGCCTCCGCCAATCAGTTGGAAGGAGCGGTCCGCGCCGATCAGGCACAAGTGGACAACGCCAAACTGAATCTCGTTTATTGTCACATCACTGCGCCCATAAGCGGTCGCATAGGTATTCGCCTGGTGGATGTTGGCAACATGGTCCACGCTTCCGATGCGAATCCCATGCTGGTAATTACTCAGCTCCAGCCAATTACCGCACTATTCACTTTGCCCGAAGATAATCTGCCGGCGGTATCTCGCCGCATGGCCCAAGGCTCGCTTCCAGTCGAGGCCTACAGCCGCGACGACCGGACGAAATTGGCCACTGGCAAGCTGTTAACCATCGACAACACTATCGATCAGTCCACCGGCACGGGTCGTCTGAAAGCCGTGTTTGAGAACGCCGACAGCCAGCTGTGGCCCAACCAGTTCGTGAACATCCGCCTGCTACTGGAAGTGAAAAAGAACGCCATCGTTGTCCCTGCCGCCGCTATTCAACGGGGTCCGCAAGGAAGTTTTGTCTATGCCGTAAAGCCCGACAAAACGGTCGAGGTAAGGTCCGTGAACGTCGCGCTTACTCAGAACAACGTCTCGGTTATTGCCAGTGGGGTGAATCCCGGCGACGTGGTGGTAACGGATGGGCAGGACAAGCTCCAGTCGGGCAGCAAAGTGGAGCCCCGTAGCGCCAGCACGAGCGGAGGTAGGCCCGCGCAATCCTCCGCAACCGGAACCCCATGAGCCCGTCCAGACTATTCATCCTGCGGCCGGTAGCGACCACATTATTAATGGTCGGCCTGCTGCTAGTGGGCATCGTCGCCTACCGTCAACTCCCGGTTTCAGCCCTGCCCGAGGTCGATTATCCGACTATTCAAGTGGTGACGTTTTATCCCGGAGCCGATCCCGAAGTAATGGCATCGTCGGTGACTGCTCCGCTCGAACGCCAGTTCGGCCAGGTTCCAAGCCTCAGCCAGATGACCTCTACGAGTTCCTTCGGGTGCTCGATCATCACGCTGCAGTTCAACCTCGACCAGAACATCGACGTTGCCGAACAACAGGTGCAGGCCGCCATAAACGCAGGCGGCACTTATTTGCCCCGAGACCTCCCGAACCCTCCCATCTATAGCAAGGTCAATCCAGCTGACGCCCCCATCCTCACCCTCGCGCTCACATCGGACACGCTCCCGCTTTCCAAGGTGGAAGATCTTGCCGACACCGCGCTGGCGCAAAAGGTTTCCCAGCTTACTGGAGTGGGTTTGGTTTCGATCAGCGGCGGCCAAAAACCGGCAGTACGGATCCAGGCGAACCCCACGGCCTTGGCTTCGAATGGTCTGAGCCTCGAGGATTTGCGGACCGCTATCGGACAGGCGAATGTCGACCAAGCCAAAGGCGTGCTCGACGGTCCCCGCCAGGCCTACACGATTGGGGCGAACGACCAACTGGTTTCAAGCGCTCAATATCCGCCCGTGATTGTCGCCTACCGGAATGGCGCTCCCGTCCGCCTGGCGGACGTGGCCACCATAGTCGACGGAGTGGAGAACTCGAAGCAAGCCGCATGGATGAACGAAACTCCCGCCGTCATCGTCAACATCCAACGCCAGCCCGGCGCCAACATCATCAGCGTCGCAGACCGCATCAAGCGCCTGCTTCCACAACTGCAAGCGTCGTTGCCTGGCGCGGTGAAAGTTTCCATTCTCACCGATCGTACGCAAACGATCCGCGCGTCAGTGAAAGACGTT
>QIAS01000506.1:0-4905 GCA_003225615.1 Acidobacteriota bacterium
GTGCCCGCTTTTTTCTGGTGAGCCTTGGGGCCTTCTTCGCGAATATATTGGCCAATCTGAAATTCGCGCAGGCGGCCGATCACCAGAGGGCCCACGATGAGCGCGGTGAACAGGGCCGTCAGGCTGGCAAAGGCGGTACGAAAGGTCAGATAGCGAAAAATGCGGAATGGCGGGAAGTAATGATAGAGCTTCAGGTACAGCAGCCAATAAAGCAATCCGCCTCCGGTTGATCTTTAGCTTAAGCCATCACTTTTCAGCAGCCACCGAGTGCCGGAAATAAGATTAGCTTCGGGTCGCCGACTGAGGAGCGGTGGCTGACTCTTTCCACTTTTCTAAAGCCTTCTCTAATTTCACTCCGCGCGAAGCCTTCAGCAGCACAACATCGCCTTCGCGGGCTTCATGGGCGAGCCATGCGCCGGCTTCTTCGGGGGTGGCTACGAATTCCGCTCTCATACCTGCCTGGTTGGCCGCATCTACCATGGGCTGGGCGAGGCCCCGCACTCCGAGCAGCAGGTCGATTTTCTTTTTGGCCATGTAGAGGCCTGCCTCGCGATGCAGTTCTTCACCAGTGAGACCCAGTTCGAGCATTTCGCCGGCAACCACAATGCGGCGTTTTGCCGGCATTGCGGCGAGAGCGTCCACCATCGCGTTCAGAGCTTTCGGGTTGGAATTGTAGCAATCGTTGATGACCGTACTGTTACCCAACTGGAGAACCTCTCCGCGTTTGTCGGCCTGCTTGAGCGTAGCTAGCGCTGCTACGGCTTCTGAGGGGATCAAGTTGTGTTGCAGCGCAACCGCAACCGCTGCCAGCGCATTCGAGACGTTGTGCCGGCCCAGCAGAGGCAATGTGGCGTGTTCGCGATAGCCCTCCACCAGGAGGTCGAAAGTGGAACCGAGGGCGCCGCGGGACTGAATATTTTCCGCACGGATGTCGGCGGTGGTGACCGCGCCGTAGAGCACAACTTTTCCTTTGAAGTCGCGGCCGAATTGAGAGACGTATTCGTCATCCGCATTCAGGATAGCGGTGCCGCCTTGAGGTAGCGAAGCGATCAGCTCATATTTGGCGCGGGCGATGTCGGCGAGGGAGTTGAAGAATTCCAGGTGCACCGGTGCGACGCTGGTGACGACGCCGGTTTCCGGCTGGGCTATTTTCGCGAGAGCAGTGATTTCTCCGGCATGCGACATGCCCATCTCGATGACGGCAATCTGCTGCTCGGGTTGGAGCTTGAGCAGCATGAGCGGCAATCCAAAATGGTTGTTGAAGTTGCCTTCGGACTTGAGGACACGGTACCGCTTGGAGAGTACGTGGGCGATGGCTTCTTTGGTAGTGGTCTTGCCTGCGGAGCCCGTGATGCCAATGACCGGCTTGCCCCAGAGACGCCGGACGGCAGTGGCCAGAGTTTGCAGGGCAACCAGGGTGTCGTCGATTGGGATCAGTTTGCTTTTGACGGGATAACGGGCAGCCTGATCTTTGCTAATGACGGCCGCCACTGCGCCCTGCTGAAGTGCTTGGTCGACGAAGTCGTGGCCATCCAGCCGCTCGCCTTTAACCGCCAAGAACAACTCACCAGGCTGAATAGTTCGTGAATCGATGGAATAGCCTTCGGCTACCGCATTGTGGTCGAACTCACCCGCGGCGGCGACAAATTCAGCGATTCGCGAGAGTTGGAGCTTCACGGTTTCTTTCCTACGGCGCTGGCGGCCTCGGCGTCACTGCATTCGTAACCTGCATCATGGAGAAGTTGCTGGGCAACTTCGACGTCGTCAAAGGGAATAGTGCCCTCGCGACTGACCTGAACTTTTTCGTGACCCTTTCCAGCAATCAGGACGATGCAGCGCGATGGGGGCACGGCGATCGGGCTCCATGGCGTACTTCGTACCGGAGCGCTGCAGGCCAACCATCGCGTCATTGATGATAGCCAGCGGGTCTTCACTGCGCGGGTTGTCGGAGGTGAGGACCACAAAATCGCTGCCTCGTCCTGCGGCTTCGCCCATCAAGGGACGCTTAGCCCGGTCACGATCGCCGCCGCAGCCGAAGAGCGTGATAACGCGGCCTTTTTGTCCGGCTTGCGCGACGAACTCTCGCGCGAGCGCGGTGAGATTTCGCAGGGCGTCGTCGGTGTGCGCATAGTCCACCACTACGGTAAACGGCTGGCCGCAATCAACCCGCTCAAAGCGGCCGGGAACACGAGCGAGGGAAGCGACTCCTTCGGCGATCGCCTTCGCGTTGCAATTTCGGGCGTAGGCCGCAGCGACCGCGGCGAGGATGTTATAGACATTGACTTTCCCGATCAGGGGCGACCAGATCGGAATCGTGTCTTCCGGCGTGATGAGCTGGAAGCGTGTGCCTCGCGAGGTGATCTGCACCTGCTGAGGATGGAAGTCACCACTCGTCAACGAGTAGGTGTGGATGCGGGAGCCTCGCTTCTTGCTGATCTTTAATAATTGTTGAGGTTGATCACGGCAGCGCGCGGCGACTCGGTTCCGCAACCTTCAAAAAGCACTCGCTTGGCGTCGAAGTACTCACCCATGGTGTGGTGGTAATCGAGATGGTCGCGGGTCAAATTGGTGAACACGGCAACATCAAAAGGGATGGCGAAGACGCGCTGCTGGGCAAGGGCGTGAGAGGAGACTTCCATCACTGCTTCGGTGGCGCCGTTGGCAAGCGCGGTGGCGAGCATCTGGTTTATCTCAAGCGCTTCCGGCGTGGTGTGCGGGGCAGGAAGGATTTTATCGGCGACGTGATATTCAATCGTTCCGAGGAGAGCGCTCTTGCGGTTGGCGGCGCGAAGAATGGATTCCACCAGGAAAGTCGTAGTGCTCTTGCCGTTGGTGCCGGTGATTCCGGTAATGGCGAGCCGTTCCGCAGGACGTTTGTAGAAGTTGGCGCTTAGCCTGGCCAAGGCGCGGCGACCGTGGGGGACCTGTGCCCAGCCTACTTCCGGGCGTGGTTTCTCCGTTGCGGAGTCCGTGACAATCGCGGCGGCTCCTGCGGCAATGGCTCTGTCGATATGCTGATTACCATCGCTCGATTCTCCCCGCATGGCGACGAAAACATTTCCCCGCTGCACCCGGCGCGAGTCATATTCGACACCGGTGACGTTCGGGTTGCCGCTCTGGGACAACACCTCTCCCCCTTGCAGGAGTTGTTGGAAAGTCATTAGTTTGAATTATATCCGTAGAGATGCAGGTTGCCGCGTCTCTAGCCGGCAGCAGAGCGACGGACAGGAGTGTCCGTCCCACACAGTCAGCGCTCGAAGTGCACGACTATTCGGGAGCCTGCGGCCACGTGCGACCCCTGGGTTGGCGTTTGATCGCGGGCGATGCCGCTGCCCACGACCTCTAGCTCTAATCCACTGTCCTCGGCGGCTTCAATGGCGGCGCGTACCGTCTTGCCAAGAAAAGAGGGTACCTCAATGCCGCCTTGCTCTACCTCCAGCACCACGGTTCCGGTCGGCTGTTTTGAATCAGGCGCGGACGCCGTTTTAGAATTTGCCGCGACCGGAACTGGCATTGGGCCGGATTCTTTCTCGCGAAGGGACGCGGCGACAACCATGCTTCGCTGCGTCGCGGGTGAAGGTTTCGCGGCGGTTGGTGTGGGACTTGGGTCCGATGCTGCCGTTTCTGCTACTTCCAGGCTGGCACCTAAGTGATCCGGAGAACTCTCTGCCAAGTCATCATCCGTCGCCTTGCGCTCGGCCAGTAGCACTTGGCGGTTCGGCGGGAGTTCCACATCATGCGGGGCATGGAGATATTCGAGCACCTGCTGGGTTACGCGTTGGAAGACTGGTGCGGCAATTTGGCCGCCCTGGTGCGGACCGGCTGCGGAATCCAGGATCACGGCCACGGTGATTGCGGGATTATTGATGGGCGCGAATCCGGCAAAAGAGGCCACATACTTGGTGCGCGAATAGGTGCCTGTAGCGGGATCGAGTTTCTGGGCTGTGCCAGTTTTGCCGGCGGCTGAGTAACCTTCGAGGATAGCTTTGCGTCCGGTGCCGTGCAGCACCACTCCCTGCAACATTTCTTTCATCTCAGCGGCAGTGATCGTTGAGACGACGCGGCGCTCCGATGCGGGATGGAATACCACGGTTTGCGGACCGCTCTGCGGCTGGGTGCTGGCGGCGACAATGCGCGGGGCGACCCAGGCGCCGTCGTTCGCGATGGTGGAGACCATTCCCACTAGTTGCAGCGGGGAAATGCCGATCTCCTGGCCCATGGAAATTGCGCCTATGGAAACTTTGGACCACCGGTTCACGGGCTTGGCCAAGCCGCGTGTTTCGCCGGGCAGCTCGATTCCAGTCTGCTGGCCGAATCCGAAGGCGCGAATGTACTTGTAAAAACGGTCTTCACCTAGACGGAGAGCGATCTTGATGGCACCAACGTCGCTTGAATTGGCGATGATGCCCGAAACGGGGAGCAGGCCGAAGGGCTTGTGATCGCGGATGCGCATGCCGTTGATCACAATGGAGCCCATCTGGCAGTCGAAGATTTCGTTGGGACGCGTGAGTTTTTCTTCCAGCGCCGCTGAAACGGTTACTACTTTGAATGTGGAGCCGGGCTCGTAGACGTCACTGACGGCACGGTTTTTCAGCGCGTCCGGCGTAATTTGTTTTCTTATGTTGGGATCGAAGGTAGGCCAGTTGGCCAGCGCGAGAATCTCGCCGGTGCGGGGATTCTCGACGATCAGAGTGCCGGCGAGGGCGTGTGTTTCCTGGATGGCCTGCTTGAGTTCGCGCTCGGCGATGTATTGAATATTTTCGTCTATGGTGAGAACGACGTTCTGGCCGGGCTCAGGCTCTTTCTCTACCCTGCCGAACCATTTCTTGCGCGCGTCTACGGAGATGAGCATCTCGCCAGGTTTGCCGTGTAATTGATCATCGTATTCGCGCTCGATGCCGCTCA
>QIAS01000506.1:4938-5298 GCA_003225615.1 Acidobacteriota bacterium
TGAATGCCTTGCAGGTTGAGGTCACGAATGCGGCGTATGGTTTGGGTGTCGCCCTTCCGCGCGACCCAGCAGAACGTCTTTCGGCCGCGGCAATCGGCGAGGACTACGCGCGGATCTTCTCGGGTGATGCGGGTGATCAGTGAAATCGTATTCGCGAGGTCGGGAATTTCGGTAGGAACGGCGAAGGCTGAATCGACCAGCATGGACATGGCCAGTTCATGGCCGCCACGGTCGTAAATGATGCCGCGCTTGGGGGAGACGTCGATGCTGCGTTGCTGCTGGTGCTGGGCGCGCTGCTCAAAGTCGCCGTAACGGAAGATCTGCAGGTGGATGAGACGCAGGCTGATGACGCAGCACCAG
>QIAS01000507.1 GCA_003225615.1 Acidobacteriota bacterium
CGCAAGTTCGCGAAATCCACCTCCAGCCCGGTCCCGCGCCCGTGCTTGCCGCGTCTTCGTTGCTCCCCTTGCTTTGCGTTCTCCTCTGCTAGCTCGCCTGCTGCAACGGTTCCAGCCCTAATTGAAATGTCAATGAGTTTGCTCCGCGTGAGGGGTGTGCCTCCGAAAAGGGTCCGCGGAGCTTCAGGGCAGCCGTGCCAGGGGACGACGCTCCAGGCTTGGGGGAGTGCTGGTGCAGACCCGAACACGGCTGCTCTGCAATAAAGTTCTAGCGCGCTCTTGCCAGAACCAGCGTCACATCGTCCGGTTGCTCATGCGGTCCAATCCAATCATCCACCGCCGCGGTCACAATTTCCGTTATCCGCACCAGCGGCAAGTGCCGGTTCTCGCGCACCAGCTCAATCAGCCGGTGCTCTCCAAATTCTCCGAACTCGTTCTCCGGCTCGGTCACCCCATCACTGTAAGCCAGGAAGATTTCGCCCGCTTCCAGCGGGACCGACGCCTCCTCGAACGACAGGCTATCGAATAGCCCCACCACTGTTCCGCCCCTGTCCAATCGTCGCAAACCACCATCCTCCCCCATGATGATCGGCGGAAGATGTCCGCCATTGCTGTAGGTGATCCGTCGCGATTGCGAGTCATAGAAACCCAGGAACAAAGTTGCGTACTTCTCCATCGGCGTACTCTCGTACAACTGGTGATTAAGAAGGGAAAGCAGAGCCGCCGGCGAAACTTCTCCCCCTGGCAATCCGGAAACTGTCATTATTCCAGACCCGGCCACCGCCCCGACAGCCACTTGCTCCCGCAAAACCGGCAAACTCTGGATGGAGTAGGCCCGCACTGCCGAATGGATGGTCGCCATCAAAAGCGCCGCCGAAATTCCTTTCCCGCTGATGTCCCCCACCGCCAGCAGCAGCTTGTCCGAATTGATCGTCAAGAAATCGTAGTAGTCGCCGCTCACTGTGCGCGCCGGCCGGCAAAACCCATGCACCTCCAGCGACTCCAACTGCGAAATCTCTTTGGGAAAGAGTTGCTCCTGAACCTCGTGCGCGATGGTGAGCTCGTTCTGCAGTCGCTGTTTTTCTTTCTGCTCTTCGATCAGTTGCTCAATCGATGCCGTCATCGAATTGAAAGAGTAAGCCAGCGTAGCCAGTTGGTCGCTGGAAGTCACCGGAATGCGATGGCTGAAATCGCCTCGATTAATGTGTTTGGTCGCGGCATAGAGCTGGGCAACAGCCTTGGTCACCGTTCGCGTCAAGCGCGTGCCGACCAGCAAAGCCAGTATCTCAATCACGCCGAAAACGATTGCCATGAACAGCAAAAAGAACTCGATAGAAGGGGCGAAGTCTCCCAGCGCCGCAAACAGCCGCTCGTAAAGCTTGGAGACACGGGTCTGAACGCTGATCACTGCCGGGTTCGATGTGTCTCCGGTTTCCCAGTTCACCACTTGAATGGAGGTCGGAAACTTTACTTGGCGGTCCCCTGCCCCCGTCGGAGGCGGAATTGTGCCGGCCGTGTAGGTAGGAGTCAGCGTCTGCCTGGTGTCCAACACATATGACTCCCCGGGCTTGCGAGAATTCGCGCCAACCTCACTCGTGTTATTAGCTGAGGATGGAGAGGAATCTGATTCCGGTTGACCAACCTTGCGCAGATTCACTCCGGTCGCGAATAGCGTGACCTCACCCAGGTCGGCCGCCAGCTCCGCCAGCAGATGCTGATCCAGAGGCTCGCTTGAAAGCACGATCAACCTGCCGCCGCTGACGGGTACGCTTTCTGCCGCCCGCAGAAAAAGCTGGTTGTGATCGCGCACCACGTTGCGGAAGGAAGATTTGAAGTGCGCCGGAACTGCCGCCGGCGATGACCCGGCTCCCGGCGGCGAACTGTGCAAAACAACTTTCCCATTCATCCACGCGGACACCTCGCGATCGGCCCAAGCCGGATCCGTCTGGCGCAAACCTTCCACTGCAGCCGCCTCGGCCTTTTCCCCGCGCTGCAGCCGCGCCCCGATTTCATGCGCGATAGCCGAATTCGCGGCCTCCAGGCTCTCCAGCTTGGAATTCAGGCCGCTGCTCACAATGAACGTCGCGAACTGTCCCGCAAACAGATAGAACGACCCCAGCGCCAGCGTTACCAGCAGAACTACCGGGATCACCCCGATGAACATGTAAGTCACAATTAGCCGGTTCCGCAACCGCCACAGAATCTTCGCCTTCAGCCAGCGATAGCCGAGAAAAGTGTAGAGAACAAAAGCGGCAAAGCTGAGAAAAGTGACCCAGCCCCCAAGGCTCCCCGCCCAAGACGAACTGAAGATCCCCATCAACTCCTTCAATAGAAGTAGCAGCAGATCCAGCCCCAGCAAGTAAGCGGCAATCCGCGCCACTCGACTCGCGGGCCAAAGCCCCAGGTTCGTCAACCGGTAACGCAAGTCATGGTAGGAAAAACGCATGATTGGCAGATTTGATTATAGAAGGGGTTTATCCAGCTAGCGAGAGTCGATCACCTGATTCTGTCGCCTTCCTCGCAACCTTGCGAAACCTTTGCGAACTTAGCGGTTAAAGTGTTTTGACCTA
This sequence comes from Acidobacteriota bacterium, assembly GCA_003225615.1. GTDB lineage: Bacteria > Acidobacteriota > Terriglobia > Terriglobales > Acidobacteriaceae > QIAS01. The sequence goes on from QIAS01000507.1 coordinate 2,571, forward strand.
CCCTGCTAAAATGCCGTCGTGTTCCCCCAAATTCTGATCCTGATAATCTGCTCGGTTTTGCAGGCGGCAGCCCAGCAACCCGCCGAGCCGCAAGTCAAAGTGAACGTCCTCAACGTCTGCACACCCTCGGCCGAAGAACAAAAAGAAATCGCCGCCGCGCTGGCAAAGGTCCCACGTCAGCCCTTGTTTGCCACAGATTTTGAAATCGACCGCGGCCGTTCCACCCTCACCGACACCCCCAATTTCCTGAAGCCCGGCGCCAGCACCCACATGGCTTCCGAGTCCGCAGCCGCTGACTGGGTTCGCATCCGCCGCGAACTGGCCGTACAAGCCCTGTTCAGCACGGTGCAGTATTCTTTCAGCGTGGATCCCGGAAATATGGTGGAGACGCTGGTCTTTCGCGTCCGCGACCCCAAGGAGTTAATGCAGGTGTCCATTGAAGACAGCGCTTCCAGCGTGACCTCATCCGCGGCCATGCTCGCATCCGCTACGCCCGCGAGCCGCATTAAGCTGGAGCGTTTTGGGAAATCCTCCGTCGTGTTGGCTCGCTGCTCAACCGTGGAGAGCGGTCCGCCCCCCGATCAGACCGCCTACGAGACGCTGTTCCAAAGCGCCACCGCGATTGTCAGCAATTATCGCGGCCTTCTTAACGCCCAGCGCACCGTGCCCGAAGAACTGGCGCGCATCCGCCAGACATCAACAAAGCCGAAGCCTGTTGCGAAGCCGGCTGCGAAGAAAGCCGAGAACAAATGATCGAACTCGCCCCATCGTGCTGGTCTGAAACCAAATCGATGATCAACAATCTAATCCATTAGCTATTATGGAAACTTCGATTCACAACGTCATCATCATGGGTTCCGGCTGCGCCGGACACACTGCCGCGCTCTACACTGCCCGCGCCAATCTTTCCCCCCTGGTCATAGAAGG
>QIAS01000508.1:0-3550 GCA_003225615.1 Acidobacteriota bacterium
GGAGACTCTGGCGGGACATGCCGATCTCGCCGATTTCTACGATGTCTCCTCCGTGACAAAGATGGCCGAGCAGATGCAGACGAGTCAGTAGGCTGCAGATGCAGGTGCGCGGGTGTAGGAGAAGGAACAATCCCAGTGTAACTTTCGTCAGGAAATCACGTTCAACTCGACCCGAGACGCGGCAAGCCGACGTCTCTACGGACTGATCCCGCGGTGTGCTTTGCATCCTCTGGGTTAAAGGTTCGCTGGTACAATCGCGGTTTATGGTCTATCGCAGCGATAACCGCGCGCCCGACCAGTTGCGCCCGGTTAATATAATTCCCGACTACATTTCTACAGCCGAAGGCTCCGCTTTCATTGAAGTCGGGAATACTCGCGTGCTATGCACCGCATCGGTGGAAGAAAGTGTGCCGCAATTTCTGCGCAACAGCGGCAAAGGCTGGATTAGCTGCGAGTACGGCATGTTGCCGCGTTCGACTCTTACGCGCACTCCGCGCGAGGTGAACCGCGGCCGGCAGAGTGGGCGTACACACGAGATCCAGCGTCTGATTGGGCGCTCCCTGCGCGTGGTGACAAATCTTGAGCGCCTTGGTGAACGCACCATCTGGATCGACTGTGATGTTATCCAGGCGGATGGCGGCACACGCACCGCGTCGATCACCGGCGCATTCGTAGCCCTCGGCCTCGCAATGGAAAAATTGGTCGACGCAGGCACCCTTACCTCAGTTCCGTTGCGCGATTTTGTTGCTGCCGTCAGCGTCGGAATGGTGGACGGCGAAATTCTGCTCGACCTCAATTACGAGGAAGACTCGCGGGCTGATGTGGACATGAACTTCGTGATGACTGCGGGCCACAAACTGGTCGAGGTACAAGCCACCGCGGAGCGCCAGGTGTTTGATGAAGGCCAACTTACAAAAATGATCGGGCTGGCAAAAACAGGTGTGCACTCGCTTATCGCTAAACAGCAAGCCATCCTGAATATGTTGACCTTACGGCAATAAGGGAATTCACGACAGCTGAAGGGACGCTCAAACAAGATGTGGCTAGCCGCGTCACTGCAGCGTACGTTTTCGATTCTCGCCGCCAACGTTCGTCCAGCGTATTACAATGAATTGCCGCCCTTCGCGTTCTCTTGACGCGAACGCAGCATACCTATCTTGCGCCATCATTTGGAGGAATTTATGAAACTTACACCTGGAAAGCTGGCCGGTCTCAAGGCGGTCTCCAACGACCGCGGTGTCATTGCGGCCGCTGCCATGGACCAGCGCGGCTCTCTGCAGAAAGCTCTTGCTATAAAATCCTGGTCACCGAAGTTCTCACTCCCCACGCTAGCGCGATCCTGCTCGACCCGGAGTGGGGATTGCCCGCGTCCAAGCGGCGCGCCAAGAACGCTGGCCTGCTGCTCGCGTACGAGAAGACCGGATATGACAAGACCGGGCCCGGCCGCCTTGGCGATCTGCTCGACCATTGGTCCGTGCGACGTCTGAAAGAAGCGGGCGCGGACTGCATCAAGATCCTGCTTTACTACACGCCTTTCGATCCCAAGGACGTCAACGACAAAAAACATGCGTGGGTTGAGCGTCTCGGGGACGAATGCCGGGCTAACGACATTCCTTTCTTCCTCGAATTCGTGGGCTACGAAGAAGGCGTGGACGAGAAAGGCTTCGAGTTTGCCAAGAAAAAGCCCCAGGTAGTCACCGAGAGCATGCGCGAGTTCACCAAGGACCGCTACGGCGTAGATGTGATGAAAGTTGAAATCCCGGTCAATATGAAATTTGTCGAGGGTGCAAAATCCTACGCCAGCCAAAAGGCCTATTCCAAGAAAGAGGCTATCGACCTGTTCCACCAGGCTGCCAAGGTCGCTACCAAGCCGTTTATTTATCTTTCAGCAGGCGTCAGCAATGCTGAATTCACCGAGGCCCTGGAGCTGGCCGGCGAGTCCGGCGTGAAGTTTAACGGTGTCCTCTGCGGCCGCGCCACCTGGAAAGACGGCATTCCTGTTTATGCCAAGCAGGGCGCGGAAGCCTTCCGCAAATGGCTGCAGACGGAGGGCGTCAGGAACATCGAAAACGTCAATGCCCGCCTGAAAGCCGCGACGCCGTGGTACTCGATATACGAGGCCGAGCCGGCCATGGTTGGGGCATAAGTCCGGAAAATGAGTTCCGAGGCAATCGCACGGCGTGCCGGATGAGTCCGGCACGCCTATTTTTTAGAATTACATTCGATGCTGAGCAGTTGGTCGTCCAACTATACTTGTCATCCTGAGCGGAGCGAAGGGTCTTTGTATTTCTTGGCGGCATTCAATTGCCAGATCCTTCTCTGCGTTCCTCCGCTCCGAACGATACAGCACGAAAATTACTATGAACCAGAACAGACCCACCGCCCTCATCACCGGAGCCTCCGGTGGCATCGGATACGAACTGGCCAAACTCTTCGCCCAGGATCGTTACAACCTTGTCCTGGTCGCGCGCAGCACGCCCAAGCTTTCCAAGTTTGCCGATGAGCTGCAGAGGCACTACGGAATCTCGGTCAAGCCGATCACCCAGGATCTGGCATGGCGCCAGGCTCCCGAGTCTTTGTGGGATGACCTGCAGCACAGCGGCATTCACGTCGATGTCCTGGTAAATAACGCGGGTTACGGGGTACGCGGCGAGTTCGCCAAAATACCGCTCGAAGAAGACCTGGGGATGATGCAGCTCAACATGGTGACGCTCACCGTGCTTACCAAGCTCTTCCTGAATCCGATGCTGGAGCGCCGGTCTGGAAAGATTCTCAACGTGGCGTCAACTGCCGGATTCCAGCCCGGGCCTCTCATGGCGGTGTATTACGCGACCAAGGCTTACGTGATCTCGCTTTCCCAAGCGCTGGCGAATGAATTGAAAGGCAGCGGAGTCACGGTAACCTGTCTTTGCCCCGGCGCCACCGACACTGNGAAGCGCGCGGGATCAGAAAATTCCGTGTTGTTTAAGAAACTCCATCCCATGGATCCGAAAACCGTGGCTCTAGACGGCTACCGCGGCCTGATGGAGGGCAAGACGCTGGTGATCTCCGGCCTGCGCAATCGGCTACTGGCAGAATCGGTGCGCTTGGGCCCGCGCAAGCTGGTAACTGCGATCTCGCGCAAAGTAAATGAAACCGCAAAGTAGCACGGAGAACGAATGCCGACGCTGGTATCCCAGCCCACTCGTATACAAGCCGCCGGAAATAAACCCAAGCTCATCGACGAGTACATTGGACGCGTGAACAGCAAAGACTCAGCCGTGAGCGTGGCCCATATGCGCAGTCCGGAAGGCTGGGTTGAGCCGGGTCAGACTCCCGAGTTCGACGAATTCACGATTGTTTTAAAGGGCAAGCTGCGGGTAAGGCACGAAGGTGGAGAGATGGACGTTGCCGCCGGACAGGCGGTTATTGCTCATCGCGGCGAGTGGGTGCAGTACTCCACGCCTGACCCTGGCGGGGCGGAGTACATCGCGGTCTGCGTGCCGGCATTTTCGATGGAGACGGTGAACAGGGATCGCGAATGAAGAAGCACATCAGCCTCGCTGCCTGG
>QIAS01000508.1:3694-6119 GCA_003225615.1 Acidobacteriota bacterium
GTTCACAATTCGGCTGGAGATTGTTTTCAGGACTTCGTAAGGCAGGGGCACCCAATCGGCAGTCATGCCGTCTTCTGAATGCACGGCGCGAATGGCGCAGGTGTATGCGTAAGTCCTCTGGTCTCCCATGACTCCGACTGACATTACCGGCAGGAGCACCGCGAAAGACTGCCAGATTTTCGTGTATAGCCCGGCCTTTTTGATTTCGCCGACGACGATGTCATCGCACTCCCGCAGAATGGCCAGCCTCTCCGGCGTGACCTCGCCGAGGATGCGAACGGCGAGACCCGGTCCGGGGAATGGCTGGCGTTGCAGAATTTCTTCTGGCATGCCCAGGTCGCGTCCGATCTTGCGGACTTCATCCTTAAACAAATCCTTTAAGGGTTCGATGAGCTTGAGCTTCATCTTCTCCGGCAATCCGCCAACGTTGTGATGTGTTTTGATGGTCTGGGACGGCCCCCGGACCGAACGCGACTCAATCACGTCGGGGTAGAGAGTTCCCTGCACCAGCCACTCCACCTCGCCCTCTTCTTTCTCGATGCGATGGGCCTCTTCATCGAATACCGCAATGAATTCATTGCCGATGATCTTCCGCTTCTTCTCCGGATCCGTGACGCCTTTTAGCTTGCTCAGAAAGCGTTCCGTGGCATCCACCGCGACGACGTGCAGCCCCAGCTTCTCGCGCAAGTTCTGCTGAACTTTTTCAAACTCGTTCTTGCGCAGCACACCGTTGTTAACGAAGACGCATGTAAGGCGGGATGAGGGATCGCCGTTGCGCAAAGCACGATCCACCAGGGTTGCGGCCACAGCAGAATCCACACCGCCGGAAAGCGCACAAATGGCCCGGCCGTTGCCCACCGTTCGGCGGACGTTCGCGATGGTTGCGTCGATAAAGTGCTGCGCCGTCCAGGTGGGTTTGGCGCCGCAGATGTCGAGCGCAAAGTTGCGCAGAATGTTGGTGCCCAGCGGAGTGTGGTGGACCTCAGGATGGAATTGCACGGCCCACATCTTTTGTTCGGGATTTTCAATGGCGGCAACCGCGTTGGGAGAGCTCGCAGTCAAGCGGAAGCCCACCGGGAGCTCGACCGCCTCATCGCCGTGCGACATCCAAACCGCCATCACCTTCGGCAACCCCTGGAATAGTCGTGAGCCGTTTTTAACTTCGACTTTGGCATGGCCGTACTCGCGCTTATCGGCTGGCCGCACCTTGCCGCCGAGCGCGTGCACCATGAGTTGCAGGCCATAGCAGATGCCAAGCACCGGCACGCCCATGCTGAACACACTCGGGTCGGCCGCCGGTGCGTCGTGGTCATACACAGAGCACGGACCGCCCGACAAAACTATCCCTAACGGCGAGTAGCCGCGGATTTCATCGAGCGTGGCGTTACAGGGAAGAACTACGGAAAAAACGTTCTGTTCGCGGATGCGGCGCGCAATCAGTTGCGAATATTGCGCCCCGAAATCGAGGACGACAATTGATTGGGTTTCCACGGATGAGTTTCTCAGATTGGGAGAATAGTGTAAAGAGAAAGGGAGGCAGGAGCTAGTAGTTCGTAGCTGGTGACGGCGTAACGTTTTGCTCAGCAACTACGGTCAAGGGCAACTCCGGAGCATCCTCTATAGCTAGCGTAGGCGTTTCCGGCAGTTCCGCGATCGCTACGTAGGCCGCCAGCCGGCCTGCATACAGAAAATCGACCACGGCAAAATAAAGCAAGGTCACGAGCAGCATCCCACCCAGAACCATCCCGCTCGGAATTACACCCGCGAAAGCCATCGGAAAAGCCACCAGCGTGGTGGCCGCAATGAACGCTGCCAGATGCGCCAGACCAAACCAGAAACCGACTGCACACACCGAGCCGGGATTCCTGCGACAGAGACGAACGGCCGCTGCAACCGAACCGAATGCATCCTGACCGTCACGCACGGCAAATACGGGCGCCAAGGAGAGAAACCAGTTCAGTACCCACCAGAACAGCCATACCAGACAAACCAGCGGAACCGTCAGCAAGAATACAAGGCCCGGTTGCGGATCTTTCGGAGAAGAAGCAAGGCTTGCCAGCATGGTCGCGCCCACGCAGCCTAGCGCTGTTGCCAAAGTTAAGGCGACGCGGAAGAAGTTGAGGCCGATGAGTGCTCCCAGCCAGGGCTTTCGCATGGTAAGGCGCTGATCGCCTCCGGGTTGCAAGTCCTGGTTGCCACTGTCTTCGTAGAGAGCAACCTGAGGAAGATCTCTTTCAAGAAGCCTTGAAGATTGTGGTCCGCAGGCGCTGAAATGATCGACCAGCCATTTCAAGCTAGCCGCGCGCGAAAACGAAGCTGTCACGATCCAGCCCGCCGCGAGCGCCGCCAACGTTACGGCCATGATCATTACAAGACGCAAGCCGCTTCCGCGAAACATATGCGCAATCGCCTGGGAGATCAGGAA
>QIAS01000508.1:6159-8242 GCA_003225615.1 Acidobacteriota bacterium
ACGGGAAGCGTGTCGAGATATTGCAAAAAGGCGAAACTAAGCAGCACGCAGGCCGCTGTCCCCAAACTCCAGCGCCAGGCAATCTCCGCCATGCCGAGCGCGGGTTCCAGGAACATAACCCGAAACCCTTCGAGGGTGGGGGAACGCTGCTTCATAGTTTCAAGCCTGCTATCGCACCACGATGTTGACCAGTTTTCCCGGAACGACGATCTTTTTAACAATCTGCTTGCCGCGAATGGCCGCTTGGATCTTGCTATCAGCCAGCGCACGTTCCAGGATCAGTTCCTCGGGCGCATCCGCCGGCACCAGAATGCGGCTGCGCAATTTGCCATTGACCTGCACCGGAATCTCGATTTCCTCCTCTTTCGCGAGATCCGGATCATATTTCGGCCAGGGCGCGCGCAAGAGACTGCTTTTCTCACCCAGCATTTCCCAGAGCTCGTGAGACAAATACGGAGCAAAGGGCGCGAGCAAGAGGACAAGATTGCGTTGCACGTCAGCCAACAGGTACCTGGGAACCGCATTCTGGGCAATGGCAGCCTCAGATGCGTAAAGCTCATTCATCAATTCCATAATGGCCGATATGGACGTATTGAAATGCCAGCGACCCTGAAAGTCCTGGCTCACGCGCTTGATGGTCTGGTGCAACTTGCGCTGGATCCGGCGCGCTTCTTGCGGCAGAGGCGCGCCCTGCTGTCTCTCATCTGAGGCTGCCGTCCGAGACGCGGTGCCCGTCTCTAGGGAAGAATTACGCACCACGAACCTGTAGACGCGACCCAGGAAACGTTGAATGCCTTCGATGCCCGTATCCTTCCAGTCGAGATCGCGGTCGGGCGGAGCAGCGAACAAACTGTAAAGACGCGCCGCATCGGCGCCATAACGCGCCACCATTTCATCCGGCGTGACCACGTTGCCCAGGCTTTTGGACATCTTGGCGCCATCTTTGATCACCATGCCCTGGGTAAAGAGGCGCTGTACGGGCTCATCGTTTTGCACAAGGCCGATGTCCCGCATCACCTTGGTCCAAAAACGGGAGTAGATCAGGTGAAGAATCGCATGCTCTACCCCGCCGATGTACTGATCGATGCCCTGCTTACCGAACCAATACGCCACCGTTTTGCTGTCGAATGGGGCTTTGTCGTTGCTCGCATCGGTATAGCGGTAGAAATACCAGGACGAGTCGATGAACGTGTCCATGGTATCGGTCTCCCGACGCGCAGGACCGCCGCACTTGGGACAGCTGACCTGAGCAAATTCGGGGACGCGGGCCAGCGGCGAGCCTCCCGTTAACGTGATCTCGACCTTTTCCGGAAGAATGATGGGCAAATCTTTCTCGGGGACAGAAACGATACCGTCCTTCTCGCAGTAGATGATGGGAATCGGAGTACCCCAATAACGCTGCCGCGAGATTCCCCAATCCTTCAAGCGATAGTTGATGGTCGCTTTGCCGAACCCGTGCTCCTCGGCGTATTGCGACATCTTCTGAATTGCCTCTTCGCAGTTCAAGCACCAGCCTGCCATCCATGTTGGTGAAAGGGAGCGGAGGTTCGGCGATGGTCGCCTCCGGATCGCCGCCGCGGGGCACGATGACCAAGCGAATGGGCAATTTGTACTTCTTGGCAAACTCGTAGTCGCGCTCATCGTGCGCGGGTACCGACATGATGGCACCCGTGCCGTAATCCATCACAATGTAATTCGCTACCCAAACGGGAAGCTTCTCGTGGTTGTAAGGGTTGGTCACGAAACGGCCAGTATTGACGCCGTGCTTCTCGATAGCGCCAATGTCGCCGACTTCTCTGGCCTTTTGCTGCTCAGCGATTAACTGGTTAACTTTGCCGCGCAAATCTGGATCTATTTTGGTTAGATCGGCGACGATCGGGTGTTCCGGCGCGAGCTGGACCGACGTCGCACCGTAAATCGTATCGACGCGGGTGGTGAAAACAGTGATTTTCGAACCTGCGGGACCAGCCGGCCCTTCCAGTTCAAAGTCAACCAGAGTGCCTTCACTGCGTCCGATCCAATTGCGCTGCATGACGCGGACTTTTTCCGGCCAGTTTTCCAGTTTTTCCAAATCGCGCAGCAA
>QIAS01000502.1:0-2336 GCA_003225615.1 Acidobacteriota bacterium
CGGATGGCAATAAGAAACAGGTGCCTTCAGAAGAGCACCAAACGGGCGCTGGCGGTTCCGGACCGGAAGAATGGGTTATCTTCTACGCTCATATTCCGCTTCAGCCCGCAGAACGCGATGACGAGGCTCGCAGGTATCTGGCCAGGCTCGAGAAGTCGATGGCACCTCAGCAAATCACAGAAGAGGCTCGCCAGCGGGCGCTGGAAGGGACTCGTGAGCTCGTTTACCAACATCGGGTAGGCCATTTCCAAGTGGAGTGCCGCATCTTGGATGGACACCGCGTGATGGGCATCGGCGTCGTCGAACTTGAAGTGTTATTCAAGGGCCGTTTCTCTGACGTCGGGCTGCCTGCCTCTCCCCCGGTTTAGACGTATGCAGAAGAATCATTAACTGGCGTTAACGGGCCGTCTACACCCAACTACACCGGAGGACCATTTGTAAGATAGCTTCTAACTTAAGTCGTTACTGCCCGTTCCGCCGCCGCCCCTTCCAAAGTCACGCTGACGTCGGTGCCTTTGCCCACCCCAACAACTTGCGCAGCCGCCCCGCGGTTCGCGGCGATTTCGAGGTAGCCCATGCTCCCCAGGATCCCGAACAACTCCCCCGGAGCCCCTTGCGCGTAGGCAGTATGAATCTGCGTGATTTCTTTCTTACCCACGACAATCTTGAAGGGCGGCGGTTCGGGCTGAAACAGCTGCGGTGCATCGTGCTGAGTGATGTTGGTGATCATGTTGCCGAAACGGTCGACTTTCAATACCACGCCGCGGATTGTGTTCCCATCCACCGGCTTGGGCCGTGGCGCGGCAAAGCGTACGTAATCGGTGATCTCGTCGCCAAAGCGATCGGGATCGACCCCCTTGGCAAGGTAGCCCACGATCGGCGCAAAAATGTCCCGCGCATGGAACGTATTGCTCACCGGCTGCAGATAATAATGTTCAGCCGTAACGTGACGCACCGAGAGCCGCTCCTCGCGGTCATAGATCATGGAAAGCACGCCATTGTCGGGCGCCACGAAATGGTATCGCTCTGCGGTCAGAATGATCGGCCGCCGCGCCGTGCCCACTCCCGGATCCACTATCACCATGTGTATCGTTCCGGACGGGAAGTACGAATAGGCTTGCGAAATAGTAAGCGCCCCATCGAGCACGTCGAAAGCCTGCACCGAATGGCAGATATCCACAATGGTCGCCTCGGGAACGATTCCCAGGAGAACCGCTTTAATGGTTCCGATGAAATGGTCGTTGAGGCCAAAATCAGTGGTCAGGGTAATCAGACGTGGTTGGGCCACAGCTTCCTCGCGTGCCAATGGGCAAAATTGTTCAGAAGTGGCGAAAGTAACGGTTCACAGGCAGCAAGTCAAGGCACGGAGGTAATGCGCAGGAGGGAATTGCCGGCTAACAGGCGGGTCGTACCTCCGAAGGTTTCCGTGAGAACACAAACACTGCCCAGGGAACCCTCGGAGCGTACGCCACCCTGCGTTGCGAACTTTCGACAGCAATTCAGGCTGGACGCGGCATGCGTCCCTGAGACCCTTCACCGGATTCCCGGCGAACCGTCTCCCGAACCTTTTCTTTCAGATTGGTCGCCTGCTCGGAAACTCTGTCCCGGATATTGCCGGCCTGCTCAGAAATCGTATTGCGTATCTCTTCGCCGGAAGAAGGCGCAAACAGTATTCCCAGGCCAACGCCCACGCCCATGCCAAGCAGGAATGTCCCGACTTTGGGCGCCACGCGCTCCCGGCCACGAACCGCGCCCGTTACCCGGTCCAGACGATCTACCACGTCTTCATATTTGTCCCTGGCCACGTCGGTCCAGTCGTCTACCCGGTCCTTCACCTTGCTTGCCACTTTCTCGCGCTTGTCGGGCTCGACCAGGATTAGCCCTGCGCCCAACAACAGTTTCAGCAGTTGTTTCACATTATCGCTCATGATGGTATAGGTCCTTCGCGAGGCCGCGCACCACAATCAATGTGACAGCGCGATAGATTCACCTGAGCAGCAGGAGTTCCTCGCAGCGCCATTCTAATTGGTAACAAGGATCACTTCCGCTTTACATCCCTTGAACACTGTAAGCCGGAAAGGGAGATCACTGTACGGATGAAACAGAGCAAATTCAGATTGCAAGTTTTCAGAATTCCTGAACCCTTTCTTGGTAACTCAGCGGACGAATCAATCCAAGACGCGCGTAAAACGCGCTAGTAGATATGAACATCGCCAGATCCGGTGTGCACGGACACCAGCGGCCCGCCTCCATGGACCTTCCCCTCAACGCGGCGGCGAGACTCCTCCACTCGGCCCTGAACCGTGGTCGTGACCGGTTTATCCAAGACCACCGTT
>QIAS01000502.1:2445-6061 GCA_003225615.1 Acidobacteriota bacterium
GTACGAGCGGTCACATCACCACTCGCCGTTTCTTCCAGACGAATGTTGCCGCTCCCCGCGCGTGCGCTGAACGGCCCCGCAATCTTATCCGCGCGTACATCTCCGGAGCCGGTCTCGATGCGAATGTCACCACTCAACTCGCGAAGGCGGAAGTCCCCCGAACCGCTCTGCAAGTCCATCGTTCCCCGCAAGCCCTCCAAGGTGACATCGCCCGAACCCGTCCGCGTGCGCACCGCCGTCTCCAGCGGCGCCGTGATTTCATAATCGATGGCGATATTGTGATAATTCGTGTAATCGATGTGAATGCTGTTTCCGCTCTGCCGCACAGGTGGGTTCTTCTCTATCTCGTGTACGTCGCCCATGCGGTCGCCCGAGAACCAGCGGTTTCCCACGTGAATCTTGCCTATGATAGACACGCTGCCCGCCGGCCCGTTGCGCACGGTGACGTCACCGGAGCGGGTAAGCACCTCCAGATCCACCCGCCCACTAACCTGAAACGTGCGCTCGAACTTTCCCTCCACCGACGCAGTGGCCGGCACTGCAACGCAAGCAGCGACCAACATCACCGCAAACATCATGGCGGTCGTTTTCATAGCATTCTCCTTATTACCGTAAGACGTGGGATCCGGAGATTTGTGATCTGGAGAAGTAAATACCAGGATTGTGATTGCGGCTTTAGGCTCTGGCCCGCTTAGGGACCCAAACCCACAACCTGAAGCCAAGAGCGTAGAGCCGGAAACCGGCAACAGGGTTTACTGCAGAACTACTTGATCGCCTTCCTTCAACCCGCCCAGCAACTCGGTCTTGGCGCCATTGGAGATCCCGATATTCACCGCCACCTTGCGCTTGCCTTCCTTGCCCTTGGGATCCGGAATTTCGACCGAAGCTTTCTTGTCTTTGTCGTACAGGATGGCGCCTTCCGGAATCTGCAGCACATTCTTGTGCTCTTCCAGAATGATTTCCGCGTTGGCCGTCATCTCGGCTTTCAGCTCGCCGCCGGGGTTGTTAATGGAGACTCGCACCTCAAAAGTCGTCACATTGTCTTTCTCCACGCCCATCGGAGAGATCCGCGTGACCTTGCCCTGAAAAGTCTTATCTTTGAACGATTCCACCTTGATGCGCGCCGGCTGTCCCAGGTACACCTTGCCGATATCGCTCTCGTCAACTTTGCCCTTTACGTAAACTTCACTCGTATCTCCCAGCGTCATAACCAGCGTAGCCGAAGAACCCAGCACGAGAATGGAGCTCACGGCATCGCCCATTTCCACATCCCGCGAGAGCACCACTCCATCAATCGGCGACTCGATATCGGTGTAGCCGAGCTGCTCTTGGAGCTGCTTCAAGTGGGCTCGATCCTGCGCTACCGTAGCTTCCGATTGCGCCACCTTGGCCCGCAAAACTACCAGTTGCGCTTTCGCGACGTTCTGCTTGTTGAGGGCCATTTCGTAATTTTTCTGGGCATCGTCCAGAGCTGACGCGGAGACAACCCCTTCTTTAGCCATGCCTTCCGCACGCACGAACGCCCGCTTCAGTAACGGCACATCAGGACCTTCCGCATCGACTTTGGCGCGCTCGTAATCCGCTTCTGCACCCTTCATGCTGGCCTCGGCGGCTTGCAGTTCCGCTTGCGACTGAGCCACCTGCGCCTGGATCTCTTCCTTATCCAGTTGCCCCAGCAATTGACCCTTCTTTACCCGATCCCCAGCCCCCACCAGCAGCTTCTTGACGATCCCGCTGGCTTTGGACTTCACTTCGACCTTGGTGATAGGGGTCACTTTACCCGTCGCGACCACGCTCTTTGCCAGGTCACCTTTTTCCACCTTCGCCAATTTCGAAGGATCAATCTTGGTGCCGCCGCGCGTCGCCGCAATTACTCCCACCGCAATCAGCAGGACACATCCGGCCGCGATGGAACCATAAATACTTCTTACCATTGCCGTTGCCGTTCACATCCGCCTCCGTACTGCTGATATAAAAGTAGTTCTTCGAGCCGTCCCTAAGTGTTACGAAAGTGCTTTCTGATTAGTTCCCGATTTTCGGCGAGGCCGCAGCGTGATTAACACGCTGATTGTGCTCGTTATGTTAGACCGTACCAGCCAGGAAAAAGAAAGCAGAAAGGAACCTTAACTAGAATTCCAAATGCTTGCTGGTGGCGCAAGTACAGGCATCACGGGGCCAGGTAACTCGGACGCTTAGGCCTTTGGAATGTTAGAATTAGCTTTCCATGATTGCCTTCGTGCTGCTGCGGCTGTTTCTCATTTTGCTGCTGGTGTTAGCTAACGCCTTCTTCGCGGCAGCCGAATTCGCCCTGGTAAGCGTCCGCGACACACGCATCCAGCAGCTTATCGACGCCCACCGCATTGGCGCGCGCACCGTCCTGAAGCTGCACCAGCATCTCGACGAGGTGGTTAACGGGGTTCAGCTGGGAATCACCGTCACCAGCCTGACACTGGGCTGGGTAGGCGAGCCCTTGCTGGCGCGAATGGTGGAAAGCGCCCTCGGGCACATCCCCCATGTCGCCGTGTACTCCCACGGCATCGCCATTGCGATAGCTTTCACATTAATCACCTACCTGCACGTGATTCTCGGTGAGCTGGTTCCCAAGTCCCTCGCCTTGCAGCGGGCAGAGCGCGTTGCCCTCGCCGTGGCCAAGCCGATGGACGCTTTCCTCACCCTGGCCCGTCCCTTCCTTTATTTCATGCGCCGCTCCGGTGGATTCGTCCTCAAGCTGTTCGGCTCGCGCCAGGTGCGTCGCGGCGCCGTGCATTCCCCCGATGAATTGAAGCTGATCGTTACCGCCAGCCGCCAATTCGGTCAAATCCCCATCGTCCAGGAAGAGATGATCCACAATGCCCTGGAACTGGATAACATCACGGTCCGCGAGGTAATGGTGCCGCGTCCCGACATCTTCTCGCTCCCCGGAGATCTGAACCTTGACGAAGCCTTGTCGCGAATCGTCGAAGAACAGCACTCGCGCATTCCCATTTACGACCCGCAGCGCGGTCCCGAGCACATTGTCGGCGTGCTCTATACCAAAGACCTGATGCGCTGGATGCGCCTGCGGCTGACCTTAAACGCCAATCACCCCATCTCCGAACGAATTGCCAAAATGCAAATCAACCGCATTATGCGCAACGTCCTTGTGGTCCCCGAAACCAAAGTCCTCACCGACCTGCTCACCGAATTCAAAGACCGCAAGCGCCACCTTGCCGTGGTCGTCGACGAATACGGCTCGACCGCCGGCGTCATCACGGTGGAGGACATCCTGGAACAACTGGTCGGCGAAATCGAGGACGAGTTCGAGGTGATTCCTCCCGAGGAGCCCGCTATCCAGGGCAGCGACACGCTCGTTCTGGACGGCTCCATTAACATCCGCGACCTCGAAACCCAATACCAGCTCCAGGTCCCCCGCGATGGAGGCTTCGAAACGCTTGCCGGTTTTATTCTGGCACGCTTACAGAAAGTTCCTGACGTGGGCGAGAGCTTCGATTTCGAAGGCCGCCGCTACACCGTAGACGAAATGGACGGCCGCCGCATTGCCCGAGTCAAAATCGAAAATGTGGAACCGGCAGCCATGCGGCAGACAGGGGATTGAGAAAGAGCCAGTAGTTAGGAG
>QIAS01000503.1:0-490 GCA_003225615.1 Acidobacteriota bacterium
AATATTCTGCGTAGGATGGAGATAGTACATCCAGGTCCCATCGGCCCAGGGCCCGTTGCCCAACCGCAGTTCGGCGCCGAAGTTGTCACGAATGAAAATGAATTTTCCAAACACGTGGTGATTGCGCACGATCCAGGGCGCGACGCACGCGATAAAGATAACTGAAGCCACAGCAACGCCGGCCAAAGATGCTTTGCCCCGCTTGCTGCGCCGATACCAGGCCCAGAGTCCTGAGGCGGGCAGGAAGGACAATAGAGTGGTACTGGTCAGAGCGGCGATCCCCCAGAGCAGGCCAAACTGCAGCCAAGGTTTGAAACCGTCCCTGTTCTCCATCTCGAGCGTAAGAAGAAAAATCAGGCTGAGCAGCAGGGCGGAAAGGCTGGTCTCCCAAACCACTCGAGTTGACCAGTGCATGACATAGGGCAGTAAAGCCCACAGCCAGGCCGACCAGACCGCCACCCATTCGCCGAAGGACCGTTTCGCAATCAAA
>QIAS01000503.1:568-1857 GCA_003225615.1 Acidobacteriota bacterium
AGTATAGATTCCGAAAACTTTAAAGACGCCACCGATCAGATATGGATAGAGCGGCGGTTCCCAAGCGGTAGGTCCCGTGTGCCCTTCAAAAGGATCACTGAAGCCACGACCTGAGGCGATGGCCGCACCGATACGGCCCATCTCCCACCCAACACTGAAATGGCCCTCGGCAGTGCGCATCTTGTAGGTATGCGCCAGGATGATGATGCCGAAGCGGATGCCAAACGCAATGAGGACCATCCAGAAGAACGAAGTACGCGCATGTGTCCACCAATGGCGAAGGCGCTGCCAGCGGCGATCCTGGGAGATGGGCGGAGTTGTGATTGAGTCCGACATGCGAAGGCCGGCTGGTCTGCATCGAAGCAAATCTGCCGGGATTCATCCATTTGTAGCCGATTGCTTGGCGGTTCAGCAACCATGCGGGTTTGCCGCAGGCACATGTGTTTGACACTCTCTGCTGGCAGCCCTAGACTGAAATGTTCAAGAAGAAGCTGCTTGCAACGTATCACTGCGGCGTGGAAGGCGAGCAGATTCCGGAAGTCTGAGTACACAGACAGAGGGCACATGGGCTGGTTACAGAACAAGTTCGAAAAGAACTTCCTGATCACGACGGTTGACTATGTCTTCAACTGGGCGCGCAAGTCGGCGGTGTGGCCGATGACATTCGGTTTGGCGTGCTGCGCTATCGAGATGATTGCATCGTCGACGGCGCGCTTCGACATCGCGCGGTTCGGGTCGGAAGTTTTCCGGCCCAGCCCGCGGCAGAGCGACTTGATGATTGTGGCCGGAACCGTGACTCTGAAAATGGCCCCGGTGGTGAAGCGCATCTACGACCAGATGCCTGACCCCAAGTGGGTGATCTCCATGGGCGCGTGCTCTTCCGTCGGCGGCCCGTTCAATACTTATGCCGTGCTGCAGGGCGTGGACAAGATCGTCCCTACCGACGTTTACGTCATCGGCTGCCCGCCCCGGCCCGAGAACCTCTTCTACGCGCTGCTCAAGCTGCAGGACAAAATCGACCAGATGTCGCTGGCCAAGAAGCCCACCGAAGTTCGGCTGGATGAAAGCATGGTGGAGAATTTCAAGCGCCAGGTGATGATCGCGCAGACGCTGCAGCCCAAGTGACCGCGTTTAGTGGGCGTGAGCGAAGCGGGAGCCCACTGCGGTCATCCTGAGCGTAGCGAAGGATCTCTCAATCGTCAGATATCAGGCATCAGCTGTCAGCTATCAGTCAAGAAAATCTATGTCCGACTTCGTCAAACTCACCACCACGTCCGAACTCCCTCCCG
>QIAS01000504.1:0-2331 GCA_003225615.1 Acidobacteriota bacterium
AAGTGGAGTGGAAGATTGGCAGCCTGCCGTTCGTGGAGTGCGATCCTGCGTTGATGAAGCAGGTGTTCCAGAACCTGCTCTCTAACGCGGTCAAGTTCACCCGGCCTCGTTCTCCGGCCATTATTGAAGTCGGACAGAAAGATCAAGAGGGGACGCCGGTTTTGTTCGTCCGCGACAACGGCGTCGGCTTCAACATGAAGTACTCCGAGAAGCTCTTCGGCGTGTTTCAACGCCTGCATCGCCCGGAAGACTTCGAAGGCACGGGCGTGGGGCTGGCGACCGTACAACGCATCATTCAGAAGCATGGCGGCCGTATCTGGGCGGAAGCCGAACTGGACAAAGGCGCAACTTTTTATTTCACCCTCGGCGCGTCCGAGAAAACCGAACTTAAAACTAAAGCAACTATGGCGGGAGACCAATCATGAAGACACTCGAAATCGACATTTTGCTGATCGAAGATAATAAGGATGACGTGGAGCTTACGCTGCATGCCTTACGGAAAGAGAACCTGGCGAATAAGATTCACGTGGCGCGCGACGGAGAAGAAGCCCTGGAATTTCTGTTCTGCAACGGAACGCATGTAGCGCGGTCTTTCGATCACCCGCCGCGCCTGATTTTGCTGGACTTGAAACTGCCCAAGGTAGACGGGATGGAGGTTCTCAGACGGCTTAAAGCCGATCCGCGGACGAGAACTATCCCCGTGGTGATCCTGACTTCGTCCAAGGAAGAACGCGACCTAGTCAACGGCTACAATCTGGGGGCTAACAGCTACATCCAGAAGCCGGTGGACTTCGAACAGTTCCGGAATACGGTGAAGAACGTGGGCCTGTACTGGTTGTTGATAAACCAGCCGCCCGTCACCGATGGTCTGGCGCAACCGGCGGAACAGAGTTCGCCGGCGAGGTGATTGCGCTCATGGGTGGGCTGGCTGCAAAGATCCTATAAGCAGCGCCCACCCCTCCGTTTGAGACCCGATGTTGACGCTTTCTTGATTTTCCTCTTCGCGACCCAGCTTTTCAGCTCTGGCGTTCTTAGTGGCACACGACCGTTCACGCGACTTTGGTGCGTTGCGTAGCGCGCGCGACGAGAACTAAGATTCGCACAACGCCCTTCCTCTCCAAAGGTGATTTGTGCTTCGACGAAAACCAATTATTTTGTGCATTGACGATGAGTGGAATCAACTCATCGGTTACAAGATGTTGCTGGAAGAAACCGGCTACAAAGTGCTGGCTGCAACGAGCGCGGGCGAAGGGCTGGAAATGTTTTACTCACAATCGGTGGATGCGGTGATTTTGGATTATCGCATGCCGGGAATGGAAGGCGATGTTGTGGCGGCCCGGATGAAGATCATCAACTCGCATATTCCCATCATGATGCTTTCTGGTTGCGAGGGCTTATCAGCAAGCAAACTGAAATGCATTGACGCTTCGGTATCCAAAGGGCAATCTCCGGCGACATTGCTTTCTACACTTCACGAACTGCTCAATCGCCGGTCTCCATTCTTCAATCGCTGGCTGGGAACATGGCAGGTGAAAAGCCCGAAGAATTCCCTGCCGGACAGTTCCGGAAATAAAAAGCTCCCTTCCTGAGAGAAGGGAGCTACGTCATGCAGTCCTTAATGGAGAGCTAGGCAACGCCGCGAACTTTTGCCGCTGCCATTTGCGGCTCGGTTCCGGTTGCCTCCCGAAGCACGGGTGCTTTCATCCGGCGCAGGACGAAGTAGGCCAGAAACGCTGCGCACGCGTCAAAAACGATCGCTACCCGGAACACGCCCACCCAGCCCACATTCGGCATTGTGAACTTGGCGTTGAAGGGGGTCCAGACCGTAGGCACGACAGTGAGGATGATGCCGTAGGTAACCAGCACTCCCGCCACTGAAAGCAAGACTGCCTTGGCATTTCTACCCAGGGACATGTGAAGCACCGTGGGAGCCAAGAATACGGCAAACATGATCAACAGGCCGCCAAGGATTAGCAGGATGTCAGCTCGGAAGTCGAAAGCTTTACCTGCTGCCAATGCTGACCCAATGGGCACGAACATTGAGGCAGTACCCTTAGCCGTGTACAGGAAGCCGTAGTTCTCGGTAGCGTGCTTGCGACCGAAGAAGTCCCCGCAGAGAGCGGGAAACAGCGAGAATATCTCGCCCCAGCCGAAGAAGGTGAACGCGCTGAAGATGACAAACAACAGCGGGTTGTAGGCAAACTTCAGCAGCACGTAGATGGCTATAGCCTCTAAACCGAACGCCATAGTCATAGTTTTCTCCCGGCCAATGTGGTCGGAGACCCATCCCCAGAACGGGCGGCATAGTCCGTTGACTAAACGGTCGGCGGA
>QIAS01000504.1:2396-2593 GCA_003225615.1 Acidobacteriota bacterium
CCGCCATCGGCTTGAGCTGCGCTACTGCCATCAAGCCCCCGGTCGCGACCATCGCCATCATCAGGTACATCAGCCAGAAGTTGGGAGTGGCCGCCATTTCAGCGGATGTGAAATCCACCTGCGTCTGGCGCTTCTTCACTTCCGGGCTGCCTTTTAGTCTCCAGGTCTTGGGCATCCAACCGGCGGGCGGCGATTTA
>QIAS01000505.1:0-1344 GCA_003225615.1 Acidobacteriota bacterium
GACGCATCGCAATAAAGCCGAGAAACTTCAGGGCGTGAAAGCGGCCATCCTCCCCAATGAAACGCGCAATCGGAGGTAGTCGTGAGTCACTAGGATCCGAGATAACCTTGGAGGCCAGAAACTTCACTCCGTGCGCTTCCGCAGCACGCGCTACTGCCGCGGCTTCCATATCCACTGCGTGTGCGCCAAAAGCTTTGGCGAGCTTGGCCTTTTGCTCCGCGTCCGCGATAGTCCCGAATGTGACCAGCACGCCATCGCCGCTGCCTGAGTCGGTGCGACTGCCATCGCCAGCATCGATAACGTGCCGCGGCGTCAGAGTGTGGCCTGTGGGGAGTGAAGGATCCAGTCCGCCGGCAAACCCAGCCGAAACCACCAGCGCCGGACCATAAAGGCTGATGACCGCCTCTGCCGCTCGCCGCGCCGCTTCCGAGCCCATTCCTCCGCAGACCACCACTACTTGGTCCTTCTCGAAAAACTTAAACACGCGTCCTTCGTATTCCTTGCGCGATGTGGGCCAGTCTTTGATAAACGGCCAGACCTCCCGCTCCAGGGCGGCTACCACGGCGATCCTGTATCCCTCAGGCATGGCTCACATATCCATGCGCGCGGAACCAGCCCACGGCCCGACGCAATGCATCGTCGACCGGCACCACCCTCCAGCCCAGTTCTCTTTCCGCTTTAGCAGAACTGACAAACATTTTCTTGCGGCTCATGCGCACGGCCTCAATAGTAGCCCGCGGCTCGCGCCGAAAAATATGTCCTGTGACGACCTGGTCCACGACGCCGGTGGCAAGCGCAACCAGGTAGGGCACTCTAACCTTCGGCGAAGGCAGTCCTGTAATCGCAGCCAGCTTGTCCAGAATCTGTTTCAATGTCAGATTCTCTCCCCCCAAAATATACCGTTCGCCGTCGCGTCCCTTTTCGAGCGCCGCCACGTGTCCGCGTGCGCACTCGTCCACGTCCACCAGGTTCAGCCCCGTGTCCACGTACGCCGGAAACTTCTTCTTCAGAAAATCGACGATGATCCGCCCGGTTGGCGTCGGCTTGATGTCCTGCTCGCCGACCGGGGTCGTCGGATTAACGACCACCACGGCCATTCTGTCGCCGCTGCTCTTGCCCAGCTCCAGAGCCACCTGCTCGGCCATGAACTTCGACCGCTTGTAATGGCCGATCATGTGATCCAGTGTGACGGGAGAATTCTCATCGGCCTGGCGGCCATTGGAATCAAATCCCATGGTAGCCACGCTCGACGTGTAAACCACGCGCCGTACCCCATTCTTTCGGGCGGCTTCCAGCACAGCGCGGGTTCCCTCCACGTTCGAGCGGTACATTTGCTCGGGATCG
>QIAS01000505.1:1352-4150 GCA_003225615.1 Acidobacteriota bacterium
ATAGTCGGCCGCAACATGAAACAGCACGTCGCAGCCTGCCATGCCCTTTTCGAGTGAATCCGGGTGGCGGAGATCGCCAATTACCCGGTCGGCCTTCAGATCCTCAATGTTTTTCGTATCGCTGGTGGATCGAACCAGCAGTCGCAGGTCCGCGCCCTGTTCGGCCAGTACACGCGCTACATGGCTGCCAACGAACCCGGTTGCACCTGTGACGAAAGCTTTCATCAGAGCTGTCAGCTATCAGCTGTCAGCCGTCAGCTTAGAACCTGGCTGAAAGCTGCGAGCTCACAGCCGGAAGCTACTCCAGCTTTTCCGGCTGAAGACAAATATCGCGTTCTCCCGCCGCCTTCTTTTCCCAATACTGCCGAACCCATGCCTCCCAGCTCTTACCCGCAGCCATATCACGCCCGGTAAACGCCAGTGCGGCAATCTCAGAATATCGGATGGAAAGTTTTTGACCGCCATCTTTCGTCAACAGCCGCACGAGCGAATCGGCGAGCGTGCTGCCGTGACGGCGATCGAAGATATAGCCCTCGATCTTGCTGCCGTCCTTGCGCGTGATCAGCACATCTCCCCGGTAGTCGAAGGCGCGCTCCAGGGCGACGCGGAGTTCTTCCTCACTCGCCAGTTCTGGAATCCAACCTTCCAATTTTTCGCGGGTTGTGCCCGGCACGACCTCGAGCGCGTTGGGATCAGTCGTTTGTGCCGGGCCGGATGGATTTCGACCTGATTCTCTTCCGCTCAAACCCGCGTCTCCTCGGCGGCGGGCGCTTCAATCTGGACCAATGGATTCACGGCATGGACTGGGCGTACCGGCTCATCCAGTAATTTGAGTGCGGAGGGATCGTTGTAGCTGTTCCACAGAGTAGCGCGAGCAGTGTGCCACAAGCCACGTAGCGAACCGAATGTGTCATTCACCGCGGAAGCCTCGTACCCACTGTGCACCATGCAATTGGCGCACTTGGGATTTCCGGACTCCGTCCCGTAGTGCTCCCACTCCGTGGTCGCCAGCAGTTCCGCGAACGTATCGGCATAACCGTCCTGCAGCAGGTAGCAAGGCTTTTGCCAGCCAAAGACGTTGTACGTGGGCATGCCCCAGGGGGTGCAGGCATAATCGCGTTTGCCCATGAGGAATTCGAGGAACAGCGGAGACATGTTGAAACGCCAATCCGACCGCCGATTCGACAAGATGGCTCGAAACAGCCGCCGCGTACGAGCGCGTCCCAGGAAGTGGGTCTGGTCAGGCGCTTTCTCGTACGAGTATCCGGGCGAGAGCATCATGCCCTCTACCCCGAGTTCCATCATCTCGTCAAAGAAAGCACGCACGCTCTTGGGATCAGCGCCGTCAAATAGCGTGGTGTTCGTGGTAACTCGGAAACCGCGGCGCAGCGCTTCCTTAATGCCTTCAGCCGCCTTCTCGTATCCGCCTTCCAGGCACACCGAAAAATCGTGATGCTCCCGTTGGCCATCCATGTGGACGGAAAACGTTAAATACTTGCTCGGCTTGAAAAGATGAATCTTCTGTTTGAGTAGGAGTGCATTTGTACACAGGTAAATGTACTTCTTGCGCGCGACCAGACCTTCAACAATCTCGCCAATCTGCGGATGCAGCAGCGGCTCTCCCCCCGGGATGGCCACTGTCGGCGCGCCACACTCATCCACCGCCTGGAAGCAATCCTCAGGCGTAAGCTGCATTTTCAGGACATGGCTGGGATATTGAATCTTGCCGCATCCCGCGCACGCCAGATTGCAACGGAACAGCGGCTCCAGCATCAGCACCAGGGGATACTGCTTCCGGCCCTTGATCTTCTGCCTGAGGACGTAGGTGGCTACCGTCCACATCTGTGAAATTGGCACCGCCATGAAGTTCTGTCTCGACTTTCGTCTCAGGTATTGTTGATCTTTTCCAAGCTGTTCAATCAACAATCAAAATTTAACACTCAAGAATTTCTAAGCTCCGTTTCCCTGCGCCATCTCAGCAACCACTTTCTTGTAGGTCGTCAGCGCCAGGAGCGGGAAATATTGCCGGTACATGTGGTACTTCAAATAAAACACGCGGGGGAAACCGGTTCCGGTGAAGAACGGCTCATCCCAGGAACCATCTTTCTGCTGTGTCCGCAACAGGTAAGCGATACCGCGCGCCACCGAGTCGCTGCGCGTATCGTTGGCCGCCATCAGGCCTAGCACCGCCCAGGCCGTTTGCGACGCCGTGCTGGGACCAATGCCCTTGATATTGGGATTGTCATACGAACCACAAGTCTCTCCCCAGCCACCATCGGGATTCTGTAAAGGCACGGTCATCTGCTAGTCTTGAGTAGAAGTTACGTTAATCGTGTCACTCCGGATCCTTCCAGGAATGCTCCAATCCTTTAATCAACTGCCACACAGCGTGATTGAGCCATCGGATTCTTGCTCTTGCCGGATAAACTTGATGGCTCTTTTTACAACCGGATGATTTCTGTCATAACCGTAAGCCGCCAGCATTTCGAGAATTCGTCCGGTGATGTCCACGGTCGGCGGATCCAGCATGGCATTGTGGTCGGCGAACGGTATGTGCTCGAATACCATGCGATCGTTGTTCTTATCAAAAGAAGCCCAGCCGCCGTTCTTGCACTGCATGGAGAAAATCCAATCGATGGCGCGCTGCACCGATTCTCTTTGATAGCGGCCGTTGGGGTGCTCCACGTGAGTCATCCCCAGGCAGACCATCGCAGTGTCATCCACGTCGGGATAGAACTCGTTGTTAAATTCGAAATACCAGCCCGCCGGCTGACCTTCGGGATTTTTTACTTTCCAGT
>QIAS01000449.1:0-4669 GCA_003225615.1 Acidobacteriota bacterium
CAGAAGATCCCTCCGCAGCATAGTAGGCCGCGCCATTGCACCCTCTTTGGTAGAGAAGACTTCCACAAAAAACGGCTTCGAGCTACCCGCTTCGGCAGCCCTCACCGCAAGCAGATGGCTAGTTACATCTTCGATCCAGTCGAGTTGAAGACGAAGACCTGTTTCAATCAGACATAAGCGAGTTGGCAACCCAAACGCTCATTGGTTTCATGTGATCCCCGGTCGGTTGGCGAGGGTCGCATGAAAGCGAGCAAACTGGATGAATGCTAGGAGGAGAACTGAGCCGGGAAAATGCGCCGCGAGGAGAACCCAATCGTGCTTTGGCAGTCGCTATTCCGCTGTGGAGAATTCAAAAGGCGATCTCGGTCGAGATCGCCTTTTGCAGAAATTGCCGGTTTAGAGCGGCTGAACGTTCTCAGCCTGCCAGCCCTTGGGTCCCTTGGTCACGTCGAATTGCACCGACTGGCCCTCTTGCAGGCTTCTGAAGCCGCCCGCCTGGATTGCCGAGAAGTGCACAAAAACATCTTCGCCGTTCTGCCGGCTGATAAAGCCGTAGCCTTTGGCGTCGTTAAACCACTTTACTGTTCCTTGTTCTGCCATGTTGTTACTGGTGTTCCTTTCAATCAATTTACGCTGGATAGACTCGGAGGTACTGCCGGCAGGTTACTGGCTGTTGAGGCGAGAACTGCTCACGACCGATTCGGTCTAACGTACAAAGATAATGGTACGCGCATAATTCACGATTGGCAAGCGGATTTGGGTTCACTGTTATTTTGGCATTACGGTCAGAGAGGGGTATTGGCAGACGGAGGATGCTTCGGCGTGAACGATGCTTCACCGGGATGGGCTTAAAGAGCGTATACTTGAGCTGCTTGACCTCGAAGACACATCACCAGAAAAGCTTGCGCCTTCGCGATTGAGAGAATCGAGAGGCGTGTTTCTTGTATCCGCGAGAGTTCCTGGAATAATTCAGAGCTTTATCATGCTCTGGTTTCCGAGCCTGCACATTGCTTCGTCGATCAGCCTGAATGACAGGAGTTAATTAATTATGTCGCGTAAGAATGGCGATAAATCCAGATATCACCGGGAACGCAAGCAGAAGATTGCGCGGCGCAAACGCAATCGGGAGTTGCTGCTGAGTGCGGCATCGCAGCATAGATCAACGACTGCGCGCTCCGGTTCGAAGCCCAAGGCGGTGTCGGCATGACTACGCCTGTTCTTGCGTCGCCGGTTTCTGGAGCGCTATCGGCTCCGCTCAAGAAAAAACGAGTTCTTCTCGTGGATGCATGCTCGGCCAAGCGCGACCTACGCGCGGAAACCATGAGGAAACTTGGCGTGGAAGTGGACTGTGCCGCCAATCTCAGTGAAGCGCGTTCCTGGTGGCGGGCTGACTTGTACAATCTGGTGCTCATTGACATGGAAAGTGACTTGGGCCATCGCGAGAAGTTTTGTGAGGACATTGGCAGCGCAACACCACCACAACATTTCGCGTTTCTGGTCGGCAAGCCTGACTACCTGGCGTATTCGCCGAATCCGGATGTAGTGCCTTCGGTTCAGCTAGATGTCGATGAGGGGGAATGGGGAGACGTGAGAGCGGCTCTGGCAGTCGATCTTCCTAAAGGAGCGCAACGCTGTGGAATTCTGGAAGCCTCGCGGCGGATCTCGGCCGTGCGTTCCCTATCCCACGCTCGTTCCCGGGCGATACGGGAGAGACCGACGCCGGCGCGCTATGTCGAAACGCGGTACGCCAAGCGCAGCACGGCCTGGTCTCAGGTGCTCTCCGAGTTACAGAAAGAGGAAATGCAATGAAGAACCTTTATGTTGGCAACCTACCCCACAGCACAACCGAGTCAGAGTTGCGAACCGTTTTCGAGGCGCACGGTGCGGTCGAAAGAGTCAGCATCGTGACAGATCGGGAAACGGGCCGCGCGCGGGGTTTCGCATTTGTAGAAATGACCGATGCCAGTGCAGCCGACAAAGCGATTGCGGCGCTGAACGGAACTGAACTGGGCGGACGCGCGTTAACCATCAACGAGGCCAAGCCCAAGTCCGACCGGCCAAGGAGTGGTGGACAGCGGTCTGGTGGCGGTGGAGGCGGACGCGATGACTATCGTGGCCACGCACGCCAGCCGCGCGAACCGCGCTGGTAGTTACTTGCGGCCAATCCGCAGACAGGCTGCCATTGCCTGGCCAGCCATGAACAGAATAAGCGCGCCAACAGAAACAACGGGAAAAAGCTGAGCGCAGGAGCCAGCGCAAACAGGAGAAGCCAGAAAGCAGCGTGGACGAGATGCGCGAGATGCGCGAACACGCTGCGGCCCAGGCTGCGTTGTTCAACGTTGGCGCTGAGGAATCAAGTTCTAACGAGCCATCTGCAACGGAAGACAACAACGGAGTCGATCACTAGACGTCCAAGGAGGGTCGCCGGAACTTGCAGCTCCGGCAACTCTCTCTATTGTCTACACAAAAACCTCACCGGGCAAAGCGGTTAACGTCCGTGTCGCCAGAGTGTTTTCAATAAATCGTTTCGGTCGTTGCGCGGCGGATGGATTTAGCTCTGTACGTTCGATGCGCAACCGCAGGGTACGCTCGATCTGCCGCAGTTCGAGTACCTCGGCGCCTGCGACCAAGGTGGAGGCGCGCCCCTGGCAGCCCGCCCGGCCCGTCCGACCCACACGGTGGATAAAATCCTCGGCCGACTTGGGCATATCGTAGTTGATCACATGAGCGACGTCGTCCACGTGCAAGCCACGCGAAGCGACATCGGTGGCCACCAGTACCTGGAAGCGGCCTTCCTGAAATCCGTTCAGTGCTCCATTACGTTGTGCCTGCGTGCGGTCACCGTGAATCATGGCGGCATTGAAGCCGTCCCTCACCAGTTCCATGGCTAGCCGCTGCGTGCCGCGCTTGGTACGGGTGAATACGAGGGTTTGCCCCTCTTCTGCATAGAGCAATTGCCGGAGCACATCCAGTTTCTGCCCGGGACGCACCTCATAGGCTTTGAGATGTACGCTCTCCGCCGGCTTGAGGACTGAGCCCAAGGCTACCCGCACCGGCCGGCGCATGGACTCATGCACAAGCGTGGCGACAGATTGCTCGAGGGTGGCTGAGAAACATAGCGTCTGCCGGCGTTCCGGCAAGCACGCGAGAATGCGCCGGATGGAGGGGAGAAAACCCATATCCAGCATGCGGTCGGCCTCGTCGAGCACGAGCATCTTCACGTGACGCAGGTCGGCGATTTTGCGATCGAGAAAGTCTTCCAGTCGCCCCGGGGTCGCGAAGATGACTCGGGCAGAGCGGAGGGCACGGATCTGGCTAGCTTCCGCTACACCGCCAATCACGAGCGCCGCTTTGGGCAGTGCTTTGGTGCGCAGTTTCTCGTACTCCTCGTTTACTTGCGTGGCCAGTTCGCGCGTAGGCAGCAGCACAAGGGCGTTCACCTGGCGCAACGGTTCGCGGTTCAACAGCTCGATTAATGGGATTAGAAACGCCAGCGTTTTGCCGGTGCCGGTCTGCGCGGTGGCGAGTACATCGTTGCCCTCGAGCGCGGGCGGAATCGCCTGCGCCTGGATAGGGGTTTGGGTTGTGAATTGAGCTGCTGCCAGCTTCTGCTGCAACGCAGAAGTCAGGGGCAGTTCTGAAAATGGTGTCATTCGAAATGCTTTCTTTCTGGAGGGGCCTGGTCACACACTTAGATACACGTGGAGAACATTCATGCCGCTCACATTGATTTTAGATTTGGCGCTGAATTAAACGGCGGGCAGGAAAGGCGGAGATGAATCTGATCCAGTGTGGGACCACCGCTGACGAGCAAACCGTGGCAAAAGCGTCATAGGTAGTATAGCACACGGGGGTTTCGGGCCTGTGGAGTGGGGTAGGCGTCGCTTTATAAAGCAGCATTCCCGGCAATCCGCTGTATGATTAAAACATGGCTTACCTCTCGGAACATCTCTCCAGCCTTCGCCAGGAAATCACAACTTTGCGGAATCTGAATGCTCGCTATGCGGAGAAGGGCGCGCATAGCGCGATGGACCAGTCCGCTCTGGAAGTGCGCACCAATCGGTTGTTGGAAATCAAGCAGGAGCTATCGAAGATTCTCGACCGTCCGGATGATTCCGCGGTCTGGTGGGAAAGGTTTCGCGGTCGTGGCCGCATGGCTTAAGCTCGCCGCGCCAAAAGAGCAATCCCAAGCAGGATCAATTTCAGTACCTCTGCCATACTCAGGATGAGTTCCCACCAGAACCAGTACCATGAGTGTAAGCAGAGCCAATTCATAGATGGAATGGCGGAACTGGACTTCTTCGGCCTGCGGCAGTTTTGGCAATTCGGCAGTTAGAACGAGAACTCGGCGAATTACCGCAATCAAGGCGACCACCAGGAATGGCTCGGCCATGAGTCCGTGCTCGCGAAATGAAACCTGGACAGTGTAGAGCAGTTCAATTACCAGCAAGATGAGGAGAAGTTGATCGAGCAGGTTTACGATCTGGCCGGTTAGCGCACCGGTGGTCAGCGCAGTGATAAATGCTCTGAGGGCTGAGTAGAGAAGGGTGAAGCCGGCGAGGGTCAAAAGTATTCCGAGACCGATGTAAACGATGTCTTCGACGGCGGCGAGGCCGCGCACGACCAGGAGCCGTACCGGCTGAAACACGATTCGGTCTTCTTCGCGATT
>QIAS01000449.1:4694-5228 GCA_003225615.1 Acidobacteriota bacterium
AGGCTCGCGATCGTTGCCTGGACAGGCCTAAGATGTGGGACACGGTTTTTGTGCTGCCTTCATGACTTAGTGAATTCCGCGGGCACTGGATTTGGGCTCCAGGCGCTTGGCTTTAGGCTCCAGGCTCTTTGAATGTTAGTCGGCCGGGTGCGGTCGTGGGGCAATGGCCAGGGGCTTTGATTTGCGCTGGCTGCGGGCCCAAAGGCGCAGGCGATCCAAATACAAGTACACAACCGGCGTGGTAAATAGGGTTAGCATCTGGCTGAAGATCAGCCCGCCAACGATGGTAATGCCCAAGGGGCGGCGCAGTTCCGAGCCGGTTCCCCTGCCCAGGGCTAAGGGGAGGCCTCCAAGCAGGGCAGCCATGGTGGTCATCATGATGGGGCGAAAACGGAGAATGCACGCTTCATAGATGGAGTCGGCGGAGTTTTTGCCTTCGCGGCGCTCCGCGTCGAGCGCGAAATCAATCATCATGATGGCGTTCTTTTTCACGATTCCGATCAGCAGAACGATTCCGATGAGCCCAATAACGTC
>QIAS01000449.1:5313-5608 GCA_003225615.1 Acidobacteriota bacterium
GTAGCCAGAGCGGCGAGAATTAATATGGGCTCATTAGCCAGCGACTCCTGGAATGCTGCGGCCGTTCCCTGGAAGCTGGGGTGGATTGTAGCGGGAAAACCGATGGCCCGTTCGGCGGCTTCAATTTCACGAGTGGCCTGACCCAGTGCCACCCCGGGCGCGAGGTTGAACGAAATGGTCACGGAAGGGAATTGACCCTGGTGATTGACGGCCAATGCGGTATTCGATGAGTCGAAATGGGTGAATGCGGCGAGCGGTACCGCCGTGCCATTGGAAGAGCGAACATAGATGTAAT
>QIAS01000024.1 GCA_003225615.1 Acidobacteriota bacterium
ACTCTGAGCGAGCGAACAGGCGGTAGCCTTCTGACCATGCCAGCCGGCAACACGACTGTGGTTCCCCCTGCAAACCCGCGTACCGACGAAGCCTTCCAGAAGCTGCTGCTGCGCATCTCTGAGGCGGCCGCGCAAGGAACTGACGCCGGATCTCTGATCCAACTCTTTTGCCGTGATAGCCGCCAGTTCTTCCAGGTGAGCGGAACTTATTTCTGGCGCTGTCTCTCTTCTGAAGAGCTGATTGGCGCGGAAGCGGACGGCCTGATGGCCGAGCAATTCCGGGGAAGCCGGCTGAAAGCCAGCCAAAGCGCAGTGGCAGCCGATGCGGTGCGGTTGCGGCGCACCGTTTTCGTCAACCAGGTCGATCCTCAACGTTATCCCATGGCCGGTGAGTATCGCGCCCGATCCATCATGGCAGCTCCTTTGGTGGTTTCTAATGAAGTTATCGGCGCCGCGGTGTTCCTTCAGGAAGCAGTCGAAGGATACTTCAGCGAGGACCTGGCGGCGAAGGCAACTATCCTCGCCGGCCAGCTTGGTAGCCTTCTGGAAGCCAGACGCCTGACGCAGGCCTCCCGCGAAGAGCACCGGCGAGCGGAAATTCTTGCGGAAGTCGCGCATTCTCTTCACGGGGTACCCGACGTCGCGGCGGTGATTGAAGCCTTGGCCGATCGTGTGCGAATCCTGCTGCGCACTCGGCTGGTATGCGTTTTACTGCGGCAGGAAGGTCCTTTCGAGCTACGGGGTGTAGCTGCCGAAAGTCCGGCATTGGCGACGTTCGTAAGGGCGCGCCATGACCGCACAGCACTCCGTTTTTCTGCCGATCTGGCAAGCCGCGCCCTAGCTGCGGGCGAATGCATTACGGCTGCGATTGATCCCGGTTCTCATGCTTTGGGGGAGCTCGTTCCTTCGGGAATGCTCATCGCTGCCCCTTTTCGTACCGCACGCACCCAGGGAGCGATTCTTGTCTATCCTCGCCCCGAAGGGGCATTCACCACTGAAGAGACATCCCTGGTCTCTGCAGTCGCCGGATTCGGAGCGGTGGCCATCGCAAACGCCGAACTCTACTCCACGGCGAAAGCTCAGGCACACGAACTACACCAATTATTAGAGATATCTTCGGAACTCGGTTCGATCGGCAAGTTGGACCAGTTCATGCAAGCGTTCGTGGTTCGGGCCGCGGATTTCCTCGGTTTTGGTCGGTGCCTTATCGGCCTGCTGGAGGGGGGCATCTTTCGTATTCGTTGGGGAGAGGAAGGTGGCGAGCCGAAGAGGGTGGATATCAGTTTTCCGGAGGGCGTCGGTAGCCGCACTTTGCTGAATCGCGAAGTCTTCTGGACCGACGATCCCTCCAAGGTTCCCGGCTCCAACTTGGATGTCATCGCTCAACATCAGGTTCGGCAGATCCTCGCAGTTCCTCTATTAGGATCCGATGGCCAGGTGCTGGGGATGTTCAGCGTGCTCGACCGACTGGACCGGGCAGGCATTTCAGCGGAAGACATCCGGCGCGCCCGGGCTGCAGCACCGCAGGCGCGCTGAAGCACTTATGGGATTGGCGCTGGAACTGGGTACGCTGCTGCATGTGCACGACTTCGCCCATAAATTTGCGGCACGCGCGGCCACCTTGATGGATGCAACGGCTGCGGCGCTACTGATTTATGAGGATTCGATTCTCGACCTGGCCTGTTACCACGACGCGCGCGGAGCAGCATCACCGGATGCGGCGACGTTGCGCAGGTTTACTCATGCACTCAGACAGTTCTTGTCGAAGCCGCTGCCATCTATTCAATCCGCACCCGCCGCAGAGTTGTTGGGACCTGACCTGACCACCGCCTTGGGGTGGAACGACTGCTTCCTGGCTCCTCTGCCCGGGCGAACCGGAGAGCCCGTCGGCGTCCTCTGCCTGGCCAATCGGGGCAAGCCGCTGAGCGAGGAAGATCAGCAACTTCTGCAGGCAATTGCCGGACACGCATCCATGGCGTTGGAGAATGCCAGCCTCTTTACCCGCATGGACCAGGCAAACCGGCACTGGATGGAAATTTTTGACGCGATCACGGACTTCATCGTGGTCCATGACGAGTCCCACAACGTGCTTCGGGTAAACCGCTCGTTAGCGGATTTCATCGGAGTGCGGCCTGCCGAACTACTGGGCCTCAACATGCGGGCGCTGCTGGCGACGGCAACGGACGTGCCCGGGCACGGCTGTCCCTTCTGTCGCACGGGCGATTCTGGGGACGAGTACGTGCATCCGGTTCTGGAGCGCACTTACCTGGTTTCAACCTCTCGCATTCACGCCGATGACAACGAAAATCTGCAGACCATCCACGTACTGAAGGACATTACGGACCGGCGGGAGGCGGAGCGCCGCTACCGCGAACTGTTTGACAACATCCAGGAAGGCTTATTTTTCTGCACTCCGGATGGCCGCTTCATCGAAGTGAACGATGCCATGGTGCGGATGCTGGGCTACCGGACCCGCGAAGAACTGCTGCAGGCGGATGTTCCCAATCAGGTTTATTTTTCTCCGGAAGTCCGCCAGCACATAACCGAATTGATGCAGCAGCACGGCTCGTTACGGAATCATGAGGAGACCCTCCGGCGTAAAGACGGATCTCCCATGCACGTTCTAATCAATGCCTTCGCCGTGCCGGATGCGCAAGGCCACGTGCTGCAATACCGCGGTCTGATGCTGGACATCACCGGCCTGAAGAGTTTTCAGTCGGAACTGCAGCGGGAGCGCGACTTCTCCAGCAAGATCTTGAACCATACCCAAAGCCTCATCCTGGTCGCCGACACGGCTGGGCTGATCAGTTACGCGAACCGCCGCTGGTTCAACATAGGCTATGAGCAAAAGCAATTGCTGGGAAAGCCACTGATAGCGTTGGTTCCGGCGCCGCGTCGTGAGTCACTGCGTGAAGCCCTGGATGCCACGATGGCGGGCCATCAAGTAGACAATCTGGATCTGCAGGTCATGCGAGGCGACGGCAGGCTGGGACAGTTCTCCATGAATCTGAGCCCGATGCGTGATGAGACCGGAGCGGTGACGAGCATCGTGGTAGTGATGACCGACATCACGGATGCAGCTCTGCTGCAATCCAAGCTTTTGCACGCCGAAAAAATGGCTGCGGTGGGCCAACTCGTCTCCGGTGTGGCTCACGAAGTAAACAACCCACTCACCGCCATTCTCGGGTTCGCCGATCTGCTGATGGAAAATCCTGATCTGCCCGAAACCGCGCGAAAGGACCTGCGGGTAATTTTGCAGGAAGCGCAGCGAACCAAACAGATCGTCCAGAACCTGCTCAGTTTCGCGCGGCAGATGCCGCCACAGCGCAAGCCTGTTCAGCTCAATGCCATTTTGCGACGCACCATGCAGTTGCGATCCTATGACTTCAATAGCCACGGCGTGGATGTAGCCGAGCACTTTGACGAAAATCTGCCCTATGTAGTGGGAGACTCGCACCAACTGCAACAGGTCTTCCTCAATATTCTCAACAATGCCTATGACTCGGTGCGGGAGACAGGCCGTCCTGCGCGCATTGAGATCATGACGGCTAGTTTAGGGTCTTTTGTAGAAGTTTCCTTCCGCGACAACGGCCAGGGCATTGCGCATCCGGACCGCATTTTCGATCCTTTCTTCACCACCAAGGAGATAGGAAAGGGGACGGGGCTCGGCCTGAGCATCTGTTACGGGATCGTCCGCGAACATGGCGGCGAAATCTTGTGCCACAACAACGTAGGCGCTGAGGGAGCGACGTTCATCGTTCGCTTGCCGGTGGCCTCAGAAATGGCGACCTCTGTGGGGGCCGCCGCTGGAGTCGCGCAACGATGAATCAAGCCGCAACCAGAAGTTTGCCACTTCCCGTGCTTTTGATCGAAGACGAACCTGGCGTCATGGCTTACGTGTGCGCCACCTTGGAACGCAGCGGCTATTCCGTGGTCTGCACGGAATCAGGCGCGGACGCGTTGCGGCTCCTCGAATCAGGAAGTTTCCTGGGGGTGGTTTCTGATATGCGTACCCCCGGCGGAGTCAACGGAGCCGATGTCCACGCCTGGGTGGCACGGAACCGCCCCGAACTTGCTTCCCGGATCGTATTCATCACGGGAGACATTGCCAATGATGAAACAGTAGAAACACTGCGCAAAACAGGTGCTCCCTGCGTGGAGAAGCCGTTTCGTGTCCGGCAATTTATTGCCGTGGTCGAAAAAACTATGGGGAAGGCGTTGTGAGCAGCGAAGATTTGCGAATTCGGCTATTGGTAGTGGATGACGAGCAGAGCATCCGCAAGCTGTGCATGACGGTAGGGGAGGCGCTTGGCTTCCTCTGCTCCGAGGCGGACAGCGGAGAATCGGCACTGGGGCTGCTGGAAGAACAGCCCGCCCACATGATCCTCACCGACATGGTCATGCCGCAGATGTCGGGACTGGAGTTTCTGGAAAAAGTAAAGAAACTGTTGCCGCGCACCGAAGTCGCGGTCATGACCGGTCATGGCTCGGTTGAAACCGCAGTCCAAGCCATGAAATTGGGTGCCTACGACTACATCAGCAAGCCATTCTCTCCCTTGGAAGAACTGCGGCTGTTTCTGCGCCGCATGGCGGAAAAAATCCAGCTGGTGGAAGAGAACCAGTTCCTGCGTGACCGCGTAGACTCGGAAACCCAGCTCCATGGCATAGTGGGCTCCTCCGCGAAAATCCAGGATGTCCTGCGCATGATCTCGCGGCTCAAGGACACGCGCACCCCAGTGCTGATCACCGGCGAAAGCGGTACAGGGAAGGAACTGGTGGCACGCGCCATTCATTTCCGGGGCACGTTCGCCAACCGCCCGTTCGTGGCCGTCGATTGTGGCTCGTTGGTCCCCACGCTCATTGAAAGCGAATTGTTCGGATATGAGAAAGGGGCCTTTACGGGCGCCCTCCGGTCGAAGACAGGACTCTTCCAGTCTGCCAATGGGGGCACCATCTTTCTCGACGAAATCGGAGAACTGCCTCCCGAAATGCAAGCCAAGCTGCTGCGCGTATTGCAGGAAAAGGAAGTGCGCCCGGTAGGCAGCAATCAGAAGATGAAAGTAGACGTGCGGGTAATCGCCGCCACCAACCGCGATCTCGAGGCCGAATACCGCGCCGGAATTTTCCGCAAGGACCTCTATTTCCGTTTGAATGTCGTGACCGTGCACTTGCCCGCACTGCGCGAGCGCCGTTCCGACGTTTCCATGCTGGTGCACTGGTTCCTCGACCGTTGCGCGCCCGGGCGATACATCCAGGTAACCAGCGGAGCCATGAAGGCTCTGCTGCATTATGACTGGCCCGGCAATGTGCGCGAACTGGAAAACTGCATCGAACGCGCCGTTGCGTTGGGAGACCAGCAGATGATTGATGTAAACGATTTACCGCCGACCATCGCGTCGGCTTCGTCTCCTACGGAGTCGAGCATACTTTCCAAAATCGAAGCCGTCTCCGCCACCGATCTCGAAGATATCGAGCGCGCTACCATCCAGCGAGTTTTTGAGCAGGTGAAGGGCGACAAGGCTCTGGCCGGAAAAATGTTGGGCATCAGCCGGGCCACACTCTATCGCAAGCTGAAGCGCTATAACATAGGACTTCGAGCCGCTGCCAGCGCCAGCCAGGCGCTGCAATGACTCCATGAATTTAAACGTCTGCGCCCGGTTTGCGTCGTAGAATTCCGCTGATGAAAATCAAATCTCTGCTTGTTGCTTTTCTTCTCCCGTTTTCTGCCGTTCTAACGCTGGCTGCTCCGGCAACCATGCGGTTGGATTACTACCACACCGGCAATGTGCGGCAGGAGATTTTCAGCGTGGATCGGGTAGTCCTTGAGCCCTTGCCATGGCCAGGCGCTCCGGGGAAAAACATCGATAACAGCAATCTGGGAAATTATTTTTTCGAGGTGCGCGACCGGCGCAGCGGGCGCATCCTTTATTCGCGGGGCTTCAACTCGGTTTACGGAGAGTGGGTGACTACGGAAGAAGCAAAAAATGCGAGCCGCACCTTCTCCGAGTCGCTGCGCTTCCCGGCCCCGCAAGCGCCGGTAGACGTAGTTTTAGAGAAGCGGCAGCAAGGCAGGTTCGTGGTCGTATGGACGACAAACATCGATCCCCAGGATAAATTCATCGACACTTCGCATCCGCCTTCTCCGGGGCCGCTGCTGACAATTCAAAAAATGGGGGAACCGGCAACCAAAGTCGACTTGCTCGTGTTGGGCGACGGATACACCGCCGGGGAACGGGAAAAATTTGAAAATGACGCTCGGCGTTTTGCCGACATGCTATTTGCGGTTTCCCCGTTTCGTGAGCATCGCCAGGATTTTAATCTGTGGGGATTGTGCCCGGCCGCGGAGGAATCGGGGATTTCGCGTCCCTCCAGCGGGATTCATCGGCGAAATCCGCTCGGCAGCACTTATGACACTTTTGACACGGAACGCTACGTTTTAACCGTCGAAAATCGCGCGCTGCGAGATGTAGCCTCCTACGCTCCCTATGAGTTTGTCGAGATTCTGGTGAATGGGAATACTTATGGCGGCGGAGGGATTTTCAATCTTTACGGCATTGTGGCGATCGATAACATCTGGGCGTTTTACGTTGGGGTCCACGAGTTCGGACATCATTTCGCAGCTCTGGCGGATGAATACTACACGTCGCAGGTGGCTTATCTGCCGGCAAGCAAGCATACCGAGCCATGGGAGCCAAACGTCACCGCGCTGCTGGATCCAAAAAATCTGAAATGGAAAGACCTGATAGAGCCGGGAACCCCGATCCCGACGCCCTGGCGCAAACAAGAGTTTGAGGCTCTGGAAAAGGAAATTCAGAAGCAGCGAGTGCAGATTCGTGCCTCCAATCTGCCGGAGTCGGAAATGAACAAGCTGCTGCAAGAATCGGAAAAGCGCGAGGAAATGCTGCTGGCCGAGGAAAAATACGCCGGCAAGGTGGGAGCTTTTGAAGGAGCGGACTACGAAGCACATGGATATTATCGTCCGGAGGCGAACTGCATTATGTTTACCCGGCATAAATCGTTTTGTGCGGTTTGCCGACGGGCGATTGAGAAGATAATTGGGATGTATGCGAGTGAGTAGCTAGCAGCTGGGAGCCAGTAGCTGGGATTTTACAAAGTCCACTATCTCTGGCGTGACGTATGGCGGCGGTTGAATGCGGAAGATTGGCTTGTCTGCCACCGGCTTCAGCGAAACTTTTTGCCAAGTGAATTTCTCCGCTTCCTGTTGCTTCCCTTCCCTTTGAGCCGGTTCATGCAGGATTACAGCGGTGGCGCGATCGAGAAATTCCTGGGCTGAGTGCTTGAAGTCCGCCGTCGAGGGATCGAGCACCGTGAGGTAAAGGTCAGGACGGAGGAACTTCAGCACGCTGTTGGATTCGAGAATCACATTCTCGGCGGCGGCGATAGTTTGGCGTACTTTGAGCATGGCTTCGGCCAAGCGGCCCTGTTCAGTGCGTACCCACCAGGCGCGCACCGCTCCCGCCACAAGGAAGCGGGACGTGTCCGATTCTCCGGAACGATCTTTCTCCTCGGAAATTGCCCAACTGTGGTCGTCGGTAGCGCAGTGGCAGGACTTGCCGCTGGCGGAGCATATCCCGTGACCGTATTGCGTGATCTTCAGCGCAGTCCAGCGAAGTTCTGGCAACGCAGCAATCAGACCGGCAACTACGCTGGTCTTGCCTACGCTGCGGGAATGGCCTCCGATGACGACGATGGACATAGCTAGGGCTCCCGGCTTCCGGGCTTGCTTGAGGTTAGCGACTCTTCCTTTTTCGCCAGGCGCGCCAGCACGGCTAATTCTTTCAGATAGTCTTTGATCGGCCTGGCGGGCGTGCCCCAGAAAACAACTCCTTTTCCCCGAATCACCTTATTGCTTGGGATGCCGCTCTGGGCCCCCAGAATTGCTCCGCTTTCAACGCGCACGTGATCGGCGATTCCTACCTGCCCTCCGATAACCACATTATTCTCTACTACAGCGCTGCCGGAAAGGCCCGTCTGGGCGGCGATCACGACATCTTCTCCAACCTGCACATTGTGACCCACGTGAACCAGGTTGTCGATTTTTGTGCCGCGGCCAATGCGGGTGACATCGAGGGCGCCGCGATCGATGGTGGCGTTGGCGCCGATCTCGACATCGTCTTCGATTTCCAGGCCGCCGATCTGGGGAAATTTCTCGTAGCGTCCGGTCTTGTGTTCGCGCACGTAGCCGAAGCCGTCGCTGCCCAGTACGGCTCCGGCATGAACGATGACACGATCGCCAATCGCAGTTCCGGGGTAGATGGTCACGTTGGGGTAGATCGCGCAGTCGCGGCCCACTTTGACCCCGTCCCCAAGAAAGCAGCCGGCGGCAACGCGGGTGCCATCGCCGATTGTCACGCCAGGTTTCACGATCACCCACTCTTCAATGCGGACGTTGGATCCGACTGTTGCCGTGTCGTCGACGACGGCGGTCCAGTGGGTACCGTGTTCCAGAGCCTGCTCGTCGCGGAGCAATCGGGCGGCGCGGGCGAAGGCGAGTCTTGGCTGGTCAGAGATGAGGAAGGGCTTGGAGTTCTCAGACTTGGTGGCAAACTCTCCAGCAATTACGGCGGTGGCTTGTGATTGAAGCGCTTTAGGCAGAGTCTTTTCGTCTTCGACGAAGATAATGTCTCCCGGCTTTGCCGATTGGATGCTGGCAATGTTGGTGATTTCGAGATCGCCGTCACCGAGCAGGCGGGCCTGCACCAGCTCGGCAATCTGCTTCAGTGGGCGTTTCATAGGAGTCTGTATAACAGCAGGCGGGCGGGAAGGAAAGGGCTGAGCCGTCAGGTTTCCGGCTGACGACTACAATGTGGATCTATGCAGCGCCGGGTTTTCTGGGCCGTCTTTATCGTGCTCGGGCTGGCGGCAGATTTCATCCTGCCCATCTGGTGGGCTCTAGCCGCGACCATACCGATCGTGTTTGTGGCGTGGTGGATCGCTTATCGGAGTGACTGGTTCTGAGTAAAGTCCATAATTTTCTGCCCCACCGGTTGACTGCCTAGGAATTTTTCAGTACAGAGCCGGTTCACCTTCCGGGCGCGTCTTCCATCTGCGATGCACCCAGAGCCATTGGCCGGGGTAGCGGCGCACATAGTCTTCGATGACTTTCGTGAAGAGGGCGGTGTTAGCGGTCACATCTGCATCGTCATTGCCGGTGCGGACGAGCGTGAGTGCCGGGTCGAAACGCAACACCCAGACCGTGAATCCCGGGACTACGGCAGCATCGGTGCGCAGCGCGATTCTTGCCAGGCCGCTGGCGGTGCAGGCGGGAATCCCGAAAAATGGGACGAAGACGCCTTGTGGCGGGGTCATGTTTGTGTCCATCAGAATGCCTACGGTTTCTCCGCCCTTCATAGCTGACAAGAGCCCGCGGACGAAATCGTCTTTATCTACCGTGGTGTTGCCATGCATCGTGCGATATTCGCGAAGGAACCGATCGAGGTAGGCATTATCGAGCGGCCTCATCACAATATGCAGAGGATGCCCGTAAAGCGAGTGGGCGAAGGCGGAGAGCTCCCAACCTCCGAGGTGGGCAGTCAGGAACAGAACTCCCTTACCGCGGTTGTAGGCGCGCTCGTAATTTTCGAAGCCCTCATAAGCCACTATGCCTTTTACGTCTTCGCTGGTATAGCGAGGAAATAGGCAAACCTCCGCAAACTGGCGTCCCAGGGAAGTGAATTCCTCTCGCAGAATCTGGCGGTGTTTGCGAGAACTATCCTGCGGAAATGCCAGCGCGAGATTGCGCATGCCAACCGCGCGCAACCGGGGGTGCAGAAAGTAAACCGATTGGGCGATAGCGATTCCAATGGTCCGGGCTATCGGCCTGGGAAACAAGGCGATGGTCTTTACCGTCAGCCAGACCAGCGCGTACTCGAGGCGTTCACGCATTTTGGGAGAAGCGTGACGGTAACATCGGGAAAAAATTGTTGTCAAACGGCCACTAGAGAACCAAAGAAAGCTTTTAACCGCAGAGGCCGCAGAAAACCCGCGGAGATCGCGGAGAAAAGCTTGGGCTGACTGCTGACTTTCCTATTTAGCCGCGGCTGTCTTGGCCCACTTGGCTAGCGTGCTGAGAAATGGGTAGGCCTTTTCGGGGGCCGGAATTTCTCCGGTTAGCGAGGTTTTGAAGGGCACCATGCGATCGTAGAAATCGCGAGTGCTGTCTTTGTCTTGCTTAATGACAGCTCCGTTCAGAGTCAATCCGGCGAAGACTCCGCGGGCGCGGGAGTAAGTAAGGACCTGGGCACGGAGCTTCCAGTCCGTTTCGCCTTCCGCATGGCGGCCCACCGGACCGGCGGCGACAGAGGCATCGGCGCCGAGCTGGAATTTGCTGGAGAGCAAATTTCGCATGCCGTCCTGGTTCATGATGAGCATGACCAGGTCAATCGCCTGGCCTCCGATCTGCAGACCGAAGCTGCCGCCCTGCACCACGAAAAACGCCGGGGCGCTCCAGCCTTTTGGGGTGCGGCAACTGGCGACGCCCCGGCCATAGCGGGCTCCGACGATGAATCCTCCCTTAAGCATGGAGGGAACGACGGCGACGCACTCGGCGGAACCGAGAATTTCTTCGGGAATGCCGTTGTCGGGGGCGCTTTGGATTTCGTTCAGCACTGTTCCGGCGGCTTGCAGGCGCTCGACCGCCT
This sequence comes from Acidobacteriota bacterium, assembly GCA_003225615.1. Lineage (GTDB taxonomy): Bacteria > Acidobacteriota > Terriglobia > Terriglobales > Acidobacteriaceae > QIAS01. The sequence goes on from QIAS01000024.1 coordinate 10,662, forward strand.
TGGGCTGGTCACCCTTTTGCTCAGGCTTTTGTGTCTGTGTTTGCTCCAGCTTTGGTTGCTGTGTTTGCTCCGGCTTTGGTGGCTGGGTCTGCGCCGGTTTGGCTTCCTGGGTTGCGCTTGGTTGTTGCTGCTGTGTAGGTTGTGGTATTTGGTCCTGAGCAAAGACGGTAATGGACAGCGCGGCAATGGCGAGTAAAAGTAAGGTGGTTTTCATCTCTCCTCAGCTGACTCAGCAATGTTTGGATGGCTGATTTTAACGCCTTTCTTTTCATTTGGACGCGGCACAAGCTGTGCAAATCACGATAATTGGGGCATGCACTGGAGTCGGGAATCTGCAAAGTAACTGGTAAGAGGTAAAGGCAGAAGGTGAAAAACGGGGTGGCGCGTAAGGCAGGAAAAATAAAATCGGGGCTGAAAACGGCGACCCTAATCTCCGCTCCCAACCCCGTCTCCCAGGTTCTGTGGTAGGTGAGGGCAGTATGGCGAAGACCGGAAACGCCGGCAAGATTACCCCGGTCACTGACCTAAGGTAACCGGAGTGCCATCTACTTGGCTGTGACCAGCGAGTGCGTAATGGCATGTACCGAAAGCGCAATCCGGTTTTGCACACCTACTTTACGCATCAGCTTGGCCACATGGGCTTTCACCGTGCGCTCCTCGATTCCGAGCGCGGCGCCGATTTCCTTGTTGGAGCGCCCGGCGACCAACATTTCCAGAACTTCTTTTTCGCGGTCGGTGAAAGTGACGCGGCCCGCGGGGAAGATCCGTCCCGGCGAGGTGCTGACCCGCTCAATGAATACCGACAGCACATGACGCGGAGCCCACACCGAGCCCTGATTCACCACCCGGATGGCCTGCACAAATTCCGCAGGCGAGGCTGCCTCGTCCACATAGCCCTTGGCGCCAGAAGCAATGGCCTTCAAGATTGTTTCTTCGTCCACGCCCGAGCCAGTTACGATGATGCGCAAGTCAGGGCGCGTGGCCTTCAGGCTGGCCATGAGATCGAAAAGATTCTGGCCGTTTCGATTGCCGAGCAGCACGAGATCGATATTTTGCTGCGTACCGATTTCGGGTAAAGAGGCGGAAATCAGTTCGAAATCCGGCTCGGAATCGAAAAGGGCCCGGAAGCCCACAAACCGCAGGGGGTCGCTCTCCACCACGGCTACACGGATGAGCGGCTTTTTGGCCGTTGCTGCAGCTTTCATAAGAATCCTTGTAGGATGTTTCTGCGGTAAGCATAGCTACAATTGGGCGCAATGCAAAGAGAAGGTAACGGAAGCGAAATTACGAGGGTAACACCCCTCCGCATCCAATAAAGAGGGTAAGAACTGATGAAAAATGGCATGAAATACGTCGCGTTGCTCTTTATCGTGATCCTGGCTGGCCCACTGGGGATATCGGCACAGACCAGCGAAACTCCACCGTCGCAAGCACCGCCCCCGCAATCGACACCTCCCGCACAGAGCCCGGAAACCCAAGCTCCGCCGCCGCAGAATCCCCCTTCACAAAGTCCCCCCTCGCAAAATCCGCCAGCGGAAAGTCCGCAGCCTCAGACTCCTCCGGCGCAGCCCCAGACCCCTCCGGCACAAAATCCCCCGACTGCATTACCCCCAACTCCATACAAGCCGAAGTTTCCGGGAGATCCGGCACGCTCCGAATCGGAATCGCAAGCGCTGGGCTACATGCGCGTCGTGCTGCGGGCTGAGCAGATATATAAGAAGCGTCACGACAAGTACGCTCAGTCGTTAGCTGAACTGGCGGGTACCGGTTCTTTCACCAAGCGTATGGCCAGGAGCACGGAACGGGGGGATTACACAGTTGGATTCCGCACGCACAAAGATGGCTTCATTCTGGTAATGACTCCGAAGCAGATGGATGCCGAGCATCGCTCTTTTTATGCGGAAGAGGACAGCATTATTCACGGAGA
>QIAS01000488.1:0-2362 GCA_003225615.1 Acidobacteriota bacterium
AAAACATTCACCCGGTGCCGATCAATGATGCTCCAGAAACGATCGGGCTCGGGGAAGTTTGGCGCGCCTTCGTACATCAGGCTGGTGGCGCCGTTCTGCAGCGGGCCGTAAACAAAGTAGCTGTGCCCAGTCACCCAACCGATGTCGGCCGTGCACCAGTAGGTGTCTTCTTCTTTAAGATCGAAAACCCACTTGGTCGTGATGTATGTGGATACGGAATATCCACCCGTCGTGTGTACCACTCCTTTAGGCTTACCTGTCGTTCCAGAGGTGTAAAGAATATAGAGCGGGTGTTCCGCATCAAGCGGTTCGGCTGGACACTCGTCCGACACGGACTGCATCAGCTCATGCCACCAGTGGTCCCGCCCGGCCTGCATGTTTATCTGCGAACCAGTCCGCTTGTACACAGCCACACTCTTCACAGAAGGACAGGACTTCAGCGCCTCTTCCACCGCGGGAAAGAGTTTCACCTCGCTGCCGCGGCGATACGCTCCATCCTGCGTGACCACGGCCACAGCTTGTGAATCGTGAATGCGGTCCACAAGCGCATTGGCCGAGAATCCTCCGAAAACGACCGTGTGCGGTGCGCCGATACGCGCGCAAGCAAGCATGGCGATAGGCAGTTCCGGAGTCATGCCCATGTATATGGCCACCCGGTCGCCCTTCTTCACGCCCAGCGATTTCAGCACGTTCGCGAACTTCTGCACTTCCTTGTGCAATTGCTGATAGGTCAGAATCCGAACTTCGCCCGGCTCGCTTTCCCAGACCAGCGCCGCCTTGTTTTTGCGCCAGGTTTGCACGTGGCGGTCGAGGCAGTTGTATGAAAGATTAATCTGGCCGCCCACAAACCACTTGGCCCACGGCACATTCCATTCCAGCACGCGGTCCCACTTCTTGAACCAGTGCAACTCTTCCGCAATACGCCCCCAGAATTTTTCCGGCTGCTCCACGGATTCGCGATAAATGTGCTCGTACTCCGCCAGACTCTTAATGTGGGCATGCTTGCTGAACTCGGCGGGTGGTTCGAACTTACGTTGCTCCTGAAGAACAGAATCAATGTGGGTTTCGACTGCCGGCGTGGAAGCCTTTTCTGCCATGATGGGTCGCCTCGCGACGGTTGGACTCGGTCAAACTTAGTGATTTTACTGCGGGGAGGACAGAAAGTCTGCACTGTCGGGGGGCCGGCGTCAGCCCGAATGCGGCTATGGCGAAGGGTTATGCAGGGGCAGCTTCTGGAGGCTCCAGAGACTTGCCCCTGCCTTGAGTTTCCTTAATCTACAGTTCCGAAGCGTTTTAAGTCTTCCGGCCCATCAGCCAGCGCGACCAGTTCTTTTCCCTGCACCATTTCCCGGACCTTCTCCACGACATCAGGATTGGCCAAGGTAGTAATGTCTCCGGTTGCGAGGTTATTGGAAATGGCGGCCAGCACGCGGCGCATCAGCTTACCCGAACGAGTTTTAGGCATATCCGGCACGATATGGATTCTCTTCGGGCGGGCAATCTTGCCGATCATGGTTTCAATGGCTTTCAGGATCTTGTCGTTGATCTCCTGGCTGGGCTGGAGGCCCGGTTGCAGGGCGACATAGACTTCAGGTACACGACCTTTGATCTCATCCACCACGGGCACGACCGCAGCTTCAGCGACCTCAGGTACGGTCAGGCATGCGGACTCGATCTCTTTGGTGCCGAGCCGGTGCCCGGCCACATTGATCACGTCATCCACTCTGCCCAGAATGCGGAAGTAGCCGTCCGCCGCCAGTACGGCCCCATCCGCAGCAAAATATGGCCAGTCACGCCAGTCTTTGCTGTTGGGGTCCTTGCAATACTTCCGGTAGTACTGGTTGACGAAACGCTCGCGATCACCCCACACGGTCTGGATGATTCCGGGCCAGGGATTGCGAATGCAGATATTCCCTGCTTTCCCTGATCCTGCGGTGACTTCGTTGCCCTCTTCATCGAGAATGAATGGGTAAATACCCGGCACGCCTGGTCCCGCGCTTCCCGGCTTCATGGGATCCAGCGCCGGCTTGGTGCTGCAGAGGAATCCGCCATTCTCCGTTTGCCACCACGTATCCACGATGACAGCTTCGCGCTTGCCCACCGTGTCGTAGTACCACCGCCAGACCTCCGGCTCGATCGGTTCTCCCACGGTGGTCATGTGCTTGAAGTGGTAGTGGTATTTCTTCGGCTCATCCGGCCCGGCCTTGCGCAACATGCGAATCGCCGTGGGGGATGTGTGGAAGGTGGTGACGCCCAGTCGCTCGGCAATTCGCCACACTCTCCCCGCATCAGGATAGGTGGGAACGCCTTCGTAGATGACGCTGGTAGCCGCCAGCGCCAGCGGCCCATAAACAATATAGGA
>QIAS01000488.1:2526-3159 GCA_003225615.1 Acidobacteriota bacterium
CAGTTCACCAGCAAAGTTTTGCAGAACCTCGTCGACGAAGAAGTCGCGGCCTTTCACCATGGGTGAGGCGGAAGCATATTGCCCAAGATGCCGTCTCCACACCAGGACCTTATCCACGGTCTGGCCTTCTTCGGTGGCGGTCTTGACGGCGATGTCCGCATTAACCTTGTGGTCGATCAGCTTGCCATTGCGGTAATAGCCGTCCATGGTGATGAGGACGCGGCTGCCGGAATCGGCCACTCGCCGCCCACAAGCCTCTCCGCTGAAACCGCCAAACACAACCGAGTGAATGATCCCTAAGCGAGCACACGCCAACATGGTGATGGGCAGTTCCAGAACCATCGGCATATGGATGGTGACGCGGTCCCCGGTTTTCAAGCCGGCAAAATCGCGCAGAAGCGCCGCCACTTCGTTCACCCGGATGTACAGTTCCCGGTAGGTGAGTGACACGGGCGCTTCTTCTTCCGGCTCGGGCACAAATATCAGGGCCGCCTTGTTCCTGTGTTTTTCAAGGTTGCGGTCAACGCAGTTGTAGCTGACGTTGAGCTTCCCTCCAACAAACCACTTCCAGAAAGGCGGATCGTTGGTGTCGAGCGTAGTGTGCCAGTATTTGTTCCAGCTCAGCAGGTCCGC
>QIAS01000488.1:3174-5594 GCA_003225615.1 Acidobacteriota bacterium
GCGTTCCGTAACATTGGCGTCGGTGAGATTCGCCTGGCCGACAAACTTGGCCGGCGGATAGTAGTACTCCTCTTCCCGCCAGTGAACCGCGATCTGGGCTTCACTGGTCTCAATAACTCCCTTGCGTTTCATAATAATTTCGGCCATTGCAGTTAACCCTCATATTGATGAATTTATTTCATGCGGGCAATTTCATTGGGCCGCAACTCACTCGCACTTGGTTGCGGCCCGACTTGCCGAATCTGAGCCTTGAATAAACTTATGCTGCGGCCTTCCTGGCCTCGAACTCCTGCCTGGGTGCTGCCGGTCTCCGAGCCAGAAATTCGCAGAACAGAGCAACTACCGACAAAACGGCTGCCGTGTAGAAAGCCGCCTGGTAGTTCTTGAAGCGATCGAAAAGTTGTCCAGCGATTCTGGGGCCGATGATCCCTGCCACACCCCAAGCGGTGAAGAGCAACCCGTAATTAATGCCGGCATTCTTCGTCCCCCAAAAGTCAGCGGTGGTCGAAGCGTTGATGGAGAGCTGCGTGCCGTAGCACCAGTACACCACGAACACCATCGCATAGAGAAGAGGAATGTTCTTACCCGAGAGGTAAAGCAACGGCATGGCAATCACGGAGACTGCGATCATAAGCCGGAGCACATTGAGCCGGCCCAGCGCATCGGAGAGCCAGCCGGAAAGGATTCGTCCCCCGGCATTGCCCACCGCGGCCACTCCCTGACTTTTGGCAAATGGCACCAGCTGGCTGATGACCATCAACCCTGCGGAGGCACCCAGTGCGTAGGCCACCCACATGAAGTAGAAGGTCCGGGTATGCAGCACTTCGCCCGGCTTGAACTCGTAAGTTGTGGCCGCCGCCCTTGCGGTTGCGGGTGCGGGTTTCCAGCCTTCAGGCTTGTATCCCACCGGGGGGTTCTTGAGCAGGAAGCTTCCCACTATTGTCATTACGAAGAACAGACCGCCCAGAATCATGAACGTCGCGCGCCAGCCATAATCCGGGATCAGGACTTTACTGGCCAGAGGACCGAAAATCGCGGAACCGCCACCGTAGCCGGCGACGGCCAGACCTACTGCCAGCCCTCGTTTATCAGGAAACCACTTCGCCATAACTGGGATTGGCGTGGCATATCCAAAGCCGTTACCCAAGCCTCCGATCACGCCAAAACAGACGTAAAGCCATGTCAGGCTCTGGGTATAGGCGCAGAGGAAAAAGCCCAGGCTCACCAGCACGCCGCCAAAGACCGAGACAAAGAAGGGACCGAACTTGTCTTGCAGGCGTCCGGCAAGTATGAAAGTCAATGCAAAAACCGCTACTGCGATGGTAAAGGTGGTTGAGGTTTGAGAACGCGTCCAGTGGAATTCCTTTTCGAGGGGAGCCACAAATACGCTCCAGGCATAAAGCGTGCCCAGCGCCAGATTCATGGACAGCCCGCCGACGACGCGCCACCAGCGACTGATGTGAGGTTGTTGAGTAATTACTATCTTTTCAATCTTAAGGGGGGCAACCTGTGTTTCTGTGGCCACGGGATTTCTCTCCTTCATGTTGCGGATACGAACCGGGGAAGAGCCTACGGAAGCCTCGCTGGCGGGGTTGAACCTGGGGCCAGCGACGTTTCAGTGCGCGATTGTTATGCTGAACCGCACAAGGGTTCAGTGACCTCTGTCACGTATCCTTGTGACAGACAGACCGCGATGGCTGCAGCAGTCACCTTCTTGACCTGCGGCCGGGAGAGCGGCGGAACGCGTGGTAAGCAGTTCTGGCAGGCAATCTTGTGCTTTCGCCTACTGAAAGGAATCGAGAAACTTACCGCGGTACTTGGGGTCAGGCAGTAAGCAGGTATCGTACTTTCCGAACAGGCGGTACCGGTTGCGGGCCACGAGGTCATAAGCTGCGTTGCGCAGCCATCTGGGAAGAATTGCAAAAACGGCGGCGGTCGCTCTCCAAATCCCGCCCAGCTGCCCCAGCACAAAGACCACGGCATCAGACCGGGACAGCAGTTGTTCACCTGGTTGTTCGTAGTTGAGTACCACGTACACGGTGTCGAGCTGCTGCGGATTAGCGCCGTGGCGCTGCAAAACTCGATCTGCAAATCCACTCTGCAGCGAAGCTAAACGAAACTGATCTTTCCGGTCCCGCTTGAGCACGAACTGTGTGAACCGGTGGCACAGCCCGCAAACACCATCATAGAGAATGATCGGATTGGATAAATTCGCGGTCACGAAGTGCTGCCCCTCAGGTCGCGGAGGCCGAACGGCTGCCGCGGCTAGGTAAACAACTAGCAGTTGTGCTGCCAAGGATCAACTTTTTGTCCTCGCCACTGCCCGTAATCGCGCCGGACACTAAAGGCCATTTGTGACCGATATCACATGCCTATGTGACCTGTGTTGCCGACGCAACCCCCTCCAGCTCCTATGCTTG
>QIAS01000489.1:0-1091 GCA_003225615.1 Acidobacteriota bacterium
AGTTCGTCTATCAGCTCGTAGCCTTTGTTCTGCCATTGTCCGCCGTACGAAGTTGGATAGGAGCGCTTCTGGATTTCGGTGCCGGCGAAGGCATACGCCACGTAGCCAACTCCCGTCGAATATTTTGTCTGGTGAATGTTGGCGCCTTCGGAGGAGAGAAACCACTGCTCCTCGCGATGAAAATTCAGGTTCGTCTCGGCTAGCGTTACTCCGTTAACCGAGCGCAGTTCGGCGTCGATCTTCATCAGCAGGTCGAGGTTCTGTTCAATTGAGGTTGAGAACGGGTCAATCTTGCAGGGAGTGATCCACTCGGCGATGGCAGGCTTTTCCGGGGCAAGCTGCACGTCGCGCTGTTTCACGCGCGCAGAAGCTTTGGCAATGTCGAAGGCGCGCGCCGCGGTGGTTTCAACGGCGCTACGGCTCAGGTCGTCGGAAGCCGCAAATCCCCAAGCCCCATCGGCGATTACGCGAATGCCGATGCCCAGTGATTCGCTGTCCGCCGCATGAGCGATCTTGCCATTTTTAGTTGCCAGCGTGCGGCTGCGGTCGTCCACAATGCGGGCGTCCGCGTAAGAGGCGCCACGTTGGTTGGCGATGTTCAGAGCCCAGTGCGCTACGTCTTTCATAAGCCAAGAGAAAAATCTATCACAGAGAATGGCGCGGCGCACGGCACAGCGAACGTGTGACGAACAACCTTGCCTTCTTCGGTAGCAGAATGTTTCATGGGATTGTCATTCCGACCGAGGGGAGCAATCTGCTTCTCCTAGACTTGTCATTCCGACCGAAGGAGGTGTTTCAGTACGTGAATAATGCCATCGCCCGCGAGACCGTAAGCAATAAAAGTGCGTTCCAGCTTACCGGCTTGGCTTCAAACGCTAACCTGGTTCAAACGCTCACCCGCCCCTGTGACCCGCGGCACTGCAGTACAGCTTAAATCGGACTCTAATGAATACAAGCGGTTTCGCACGCCGCCGCCTGCAAACTTTCTTTGCGACTTAGCGATACCTTCGCGACCTTGCGCTTAAGAGCTTGTAACCGCAAAGGTCGCAAAGACGACGCGAACATCGCAAAGAGACCCAAAGGAGCGCATT
>QIAS01000489.1:1192-3838 GCA_003225615.1 Acidobacteriota bacterium
TTCCCGGCGACTATCACTCGCTGCTGACTCCCAAAGAGACGCAAAAAGCCATCTTCCACATCAAACGCTACATCGAAGACAACCTCTGCAAAGAACTTAATCTGATGATGGTCGAAGTGCCGCTCATCGTCGACACCGAAAGCGGCGTCAACGATATGCTCGACCGCGACGGCTCCCGCACGCCCATCCAATTCCATATTTCCAACGATCGCGACGCGCATCCCCTCGACGCCCAGGTCGTGCAAGCCGCCACCAAGTGGAAGAGAGTCGCGCTGCGCGAGTTCGATTGCAAGCCCGGCGAAGGCATCTGCACCGACATGCGCGCCGTCCGCAAAGATTACTTCCTCGATCACGACCACTCCGCCTACGTCGATCAATGGGACTGGGAGCGCGCCGTCACCGCCGAGCAGCGCAATCTCAGCTTCCTCAAAGCCATCGTCAGCAAAATCTGGAAAGTCCTGGTCGGCGCGGAAAAGTTTGCCTTCGAAATGTTCCCCAAGCTCAAAGATCGCCGCTATTCATTCACGCGGAAGAACTGCTGGCAATGTATCCTGACCTGCCGCGGAAGCGCCGCGAGACGATCATCCTGCAGAAGTATCCGGCGGTCTTCATCATCGGCATCGGCTGGCCTTTGAAAGACGGCTACCCGCACGAGATGCGCGCCGCCGACTACGACGACTGGGTCACCGACACCAGCAAAGAAACCGCCGCCGACACCCACGGCCTCAATGGCGACATCCTGGTCTGGAACCACGTCACCAATCGCCGCCACGAACTGACCTCCATGGGCATTCGCGTGACCGCGGAAACGCTGAAAAAGCAACTCGAACTCTCCAGGCAACTCGATTTCCTGAAGCTGCCCTACCACCAGGCAATCCTGAACAACCAGATTCCGCTCTCGATCGGAGGAGGCATCGGCCAATCGCGAACGTTAATGCTCTTGCTCAGAAAAGCCCACCTCGGCGAAGTCAGCGTCACGGTCTGGCCGAAGGTGCTCAAAGAAATGTGCGCCAAGAAGAATATTTTTGTGCTGGAGTAGTCAGGAGTCAGGAGTCAGGAGTCACTTCTCGCACAAACCCATGCGCTGACTGAAACTCTGAAACCTCCCCGAGGCTGCCCCCATCCTGGTCGCGTTCGGTGCGACCAGGGCGGGGATTTTCTTCGCAATCACAACTTATTGTTCCATCACCCCCACATCGCTGCTTCCGCCGGGCTGGCCACGCAGCCATGGATGACGTCCACCATTCCCTCCCTGGGCCCCATTTTCAGCAAATCCCAGGCTTCCTTATAAGGCGCATACTTCGACTTCTTCAGCTGCGGATAGATCGCCACACTCCCCTGTCCCCGTATCAGTTCCGCCGGAATGATGTACCACAAATCTTCCAGAATCAAATATGCCGCCACAAAATCAAACACGTCCCCCACATACGGACCCCGGCATCCCCGCACCGTGCACGAATATCCCCCACGATCCTTGAACATCGTGGACTTCACCTGCACCCGCACAAAATGCCCGCCCTCTTCCACCGCAAAATCATAATGCGCCGTCTCCCCCCACGGCTTGCTGACGTTCAGTCCCTGCTCGGCGGCCCGCACCATAAAGCGCAGCTCCGCCCATTCACCCCGCAACTTGGGATGCTTTATTCTCGCCCCGAGATTTTTCATGATTATTTCTGTCAATTTCTCCAATAAAAAAGCCGCCCCGAAAGGCGGCCTCTCAAAATTACTCCAGTATGATGTTTACAGCATATCCGTTGTGCCAAACTGTGACCGCGGTCACCGATGTAGGTGATAAGGTGGATGCATCACATTCGAGGCCTTTTGAAGCCCTGAAACCTTGAAACTTTGAAACCTTTCTTCTATGGCTTACGTCCGGTGGCCCATTCAAGCCTGGTTTTGGCTTGAGTGGGGCAGTTCTACAGCTGGACAGAGTCTTCCCGCCGCGCGCTCGCGTTTTCGTGCCGTCCATTCTGACTCGATCTCGACCCGTCCCTCATAGCCGATTGCGTAGTGGCGAAAACTGCTCCACTCCCAGTCCTCCGGACGTTCGCACAACCCAGCCTTCACCGGATTGCGATGAATGTAGCGCAGCTTTTCCACAAACTGCGGGTAATTTCGAATGTTGAAATCGTAGTACCTCTTTTGCCAGAAATGCTCCGGTGCCCCACTCAAGCCTGGTTTTGGCTTGAGTGGGAGATTCCCAAGCAAACGCCGCGCTACTCCTTGCTTCAACGACTTCAACGCATCGGCCAGCCTATCCCGTTGTGGTTCACTGAGCAGGAGGTGAACATGCTCCGGCATGACGACGTATCCGTAGACCTGAAGTTTGAAGCTGCGCCGCACGCGCTCCAAGGCTGACTCGAAGATTCGTCAGCTTGCGTCCGTTGTAAGCAAGCAACGGCGATGGTAACAGCAGAATGTGACGAAATGACTTTGACCCGCTCCCGTGAAAACGTGTGAGTCCCCACGGCATGAGGACAATCTAGTTTGTTAGTCGAACCAAGTCCGTGACATGTGAACATCCCCACTCAAGCCAAAACCAGGCTTGAGTGGGCCACGCCTCCCGGAAAAGAATACTTCATCCCGCGGGGAGTCTGGCATGGCGGCGAAGTCGTGGCTGGCACGCGGACGATTCATGCCTTCGGT
>QIAS01000025.1:0-2185 GCA_003225615.1 Acidobacteriota bacterium
TGCGACCTGATTCTCGTGCTTGACCAGGGCGAATTAGTAGAAGTTCGACACAGCCTGCCCGAGGCCTTTGCTGGATCGGCAACCGCCGCCACTAGCAGCGACCATGCCTTTGTCCAACCCGCTTAGAATTCCAGTAATATAGACCATCATGGCCCATCAGCATTCCCCTCGCTTTTTGCAGGTCGTCAACGACGCAAAAAAAAGAATCCGGGAAACCAACGTGGATGAAGTCAAGCGCAAGCTGGATCGCGGCGAGAAGTTCACCCTGGTGGATGTTCGGGAGGAAAGCGAGTTCGCCAAGGACCATCTGCCCGGAGCGATTCACCTAGGCAAAGGGATCATCGAACGCGACATCGAGGAACGTGTGCTCGACCTGAACGCTGCACTCGTCCTCTACTGTGGCGGTGGTTTCCGATCCGCTCTCGCCGCGGATAACTTGCAAAAAATGGGTTACACCAACGTACTTTCCATGGATGGCGGCATTCGAGTCTGGCGGGAAAAGGGATTCCCCCTTACCAAGTAGGTTTATGGTGGGAGGCGGAAGACTAGCGAACCCGTGAACTCTTTCGCAGCCTACAGTGCGGCAACCGGGACATCCACCACGATCTTGGGGTCGAGCACGATCGTACAGGCTAGAGACCGCGAAATAAGACAGACCCTCTCGGCCTTTTCCAAAAGACGAGCGGCGCGTTCACGATCCTGTTCGCGATGAATGCTCAGGGTCGGCCGCAATACAATCCTGGTGAAACGAAACCCGCCCTCGAGCTTTTCGATCTTTCCCTCAGCCGCTATTTCAAGCCCGCCGAATTCCATCTCGGAAGCTTCGGCGATGGCGCGAAAGGTTGCCACAAAACAAGTCGTGACCGCGGCAATGAGCAGGTGCTCAGGGGTCCACAGGCCGGGTTCGCCGCCGAATTCCGGGGGGGCGGCAAAATTGATGGTTCGAGGAATGGACTCGGCTTCCACGATGCCTCGTTTATGCATGGTCCAGTGGGCGTCCAGGCGATAGCTGTAGCTCTTCTCCATGGCTGATCTCCTGTTTCCAAACTAGCAAGCCGTATCCCGCCGGACAGTGAGCCTCGTCACGACCGGGGGTGACGCGCGAAAAGCTGGCCTGAAACCAGACCATTTGCCTGGAAGCCCTCTCTCACTCCGCAAGGCGGCCGAGTTCAGGGCGGCGTAGCTGAAAATACCGCAAAGCAAGCTGCCACCACGTTGTGATCAATGTCACATCAAGTGGTGAGAACAGTCACAGCGCTCCTGTACTCGCCAGCCCAAAATGGGCTGTGCGATAGGGAATGAGGCCGCCCTTTGCGGTAACCGGCCGTCGAGGTGAGCCATGGCTCAAGAGAAACGCGACATCCTGGAGGTCTTGAAGTTCGAATTGAGCTTTCTGGAGCAGGGAGGCTATGGCCGCTCCGTCCGTACCCCGTGGAAACCCACATCCGTTTTCCAGGACTCCCTCTCGTGCATCAACTTTAATGACCCAGAACGCCCACACCCCTGCAACGAATGCGTGCTCTATGACCTGGTCCCGTTGCAAAACCTTGAGCAAGACATTCCCTGCCATTTCATACTGGCCAAGGCGAAACGATTGATAGCATGGAGCGGCAGTACAACCAGGTGGAGCTCGAGGAAGCGGTCAAAAACTGGCTGCGCGCAACAATTAAGCGAATGGAACAACAACGCGCACCGCAGAAATCTTCCTAACCAAGTGTCTCGTTCGTCTGCGAATGCGCGGCTGTCCCCCGAGCCGCGTTTTCTTCTGATGGACTTTGCAATAGCTCTCATCCCTCCGCGCCCCCACCCATTTTCCCGGAGCTCTGCCAGGCAAGCAAACTGACGTGGGTGGGCTCGGACGAATGCGGTATCGGGTTGTCACGTGCCAATTTGGGAACTTTTTCTTACCCGCTCTGCCTCAGTTTTCACCCAAAACTCGCATCACAAGGTATTCTGGATTTGCCGGTCCCCGGGAGGACCCATGAAACGCGACTTCGCCTCACTCACGGCGCAGGAAGCTCTCCACGTCGCCATTTTCATTGAAGAGCGAAATGCCGAAATCTACCACCAGTTCGCGGAAATGTTTGCCGAGTTCCACGAACCCGAGTCGCTCGAAATTGCTTCTACTTTCTGGGATATGGCCAACGAAGAGCGGCAGCATGGCACATTGCTGCAGAAGCGCTAT
>QIAS01000025.1:2205-3072 GCA_003225615.1 Acidobacteriota bacterium
ATTTCGACCGCTATGGCACGCGCCCTTGCGCGGTGACGGAAGAAGATATTCGCGATTTCATCGAAGTCCCGCGCCTGGAAAACGGCGACATTTTTACCATCAGCAAACTGAAAGTGGGCCGCTCCCCGCGCCAGATGGCGCTGGAGATCGCCCTCGCTGCCGAACAGAACGCCGTCCGCTACTACACCCGCTTGGCTGAAACGACCGAGGATGCGGAACTGCGCGAACTCTATAAGGAATTTACCGAATTCGAAGTCGGCCACAGTGATTGGCTGGAGCGCAAAGTGGCCGAAGCGCGCCGCACTTCCGGCGGAGCAAAATTGGCGTAATTGAGTTTCCTGCCGGTGGCACTCAGTAATTTTCAACTGCTACCTGCGACCTGCCACCTGCTGCTCAGTCCCTCTTCTGCGGCGCTGGTGTCACATCCTGCGGAAAAGATTTAAACGCTACTTCACGATTCTTGGCGGAAGTCTTCTTGTCCGCGCCCGTGCTGTACATGGTGAGCGTGCCTTTGATTACGTAATAGGCTTCCTCTGCGGTATTCTTGCCCGAGCCCCGGTCAATGGTCCCTTTGAAGTCAAACCACACCCCATGCACGGTATCGGTGGTGAAGGTTAGCTTGTTGCCATCGAGCTTTCCCTGCTTGAAGAATTGATCGAGAAACATTCCCTTGTCACTATCCAGATCGCCAAAGCGGGAAACGAAGCCGGTCACGTGTCCTTGATCTTCCACCGTAACTTGCACGAACTCGCCTTCCTGCAGGAAGCTGTACATGCCGGAGTAATCCGCGCTCGGCTTCGTGGTAGCCGCCGGAGCCTGCGCATCGTCGTTTTGCGCAGCCAGCAGCGAAACACTTAGAACGAGCAA
>QIAS01000025.1:3173-10942 GCA_003225615.1 Acidobacteriota bacterium
TGTTACCCCGGCTCCGCTCTGATGTTCCTTGATGCGCGCCAGAGTCATAGCACCGAACTCAGACTACTTTCCGTCCTTATTCTTTCCTCGCATCAGCCACTGCCACTATTAGATCACGGAGGCCAAATCCGGCCTCCGCAAGATATAATCTTGATCTCTGCACTTGGTCGGGCAGGTAGAGATGGCAAATGGCTCGGGATCTGGAAATCCGGGGGTAGATTTGAGTTTGAGCCTGCTACCAGGTCCGCACCTGCTCGTAGAACTCGACCCTTGGAGCCGGACCTTCCTGCACAACCTGCTTGACTTCGTGCTGCGGCGCGACCGCGGCGGAGTCAGGTTCAGCTTTCTCGATCTGAACTCTTCTACCGGTGGCACGTTCTGGACTGATGTCTTTGTCACTACGCGACTTCCCTGGGGACGGTTTTTGGAGTCGGCGTTGTATCACGGCGTAGTGATTGCGATGCTTTGGGCCTTACCGCGAATGTTGCCGCCGACCGTACAGGCGGTGCCGACTCATACTTTCGATTCGGCTTCGGTCATTTACTACTCATCCGATGAATACCTGCCGCCGCTGAATAGCGGTATGCAATCTTCACGGCCCGCAATCTCACAAAAGGGTGAACCGGAATTTGCCCGGCAGCCCATCATCTCGGTTCCGCCGGATTCCGATAATTACACGCAGACAATCGTGACACCGCCTGACGTCAAGCTCGAGCACGACGTGGCTCTTCCCAACATCGTGGCGTGGACGCCTGCCAATGTGCCCATACCGATTGCGGCCACGGTTCGCCCCGTCCTACAACTGCCTGTGCCAGCTTTGCAGGCTGTTGCTCCTGCTCCGGAAGTGTCCAGAACGTCGGAACGGCAAGTTCCGACCCTGGCTTCTGCGGTCATCGCCCCAACCCCACAGGTTGAGACTGCGATGGTACGAAGTGTTCAGGCCCCAAAACTTGAGGTCATCGAGCCACCGCCGAATGTGGAAGCCACATCCGCCAGCAAAACTGGTGATATCAACATCGGCCCGGCGCGGGTGATCGCGCCCGCCCCGCAACTACCGGTCGAAGAACAGCGCTCGATGGCGGAAAGAATCAGAACCAGCGTTGGTCGCACAACCATACCGGTCGTGCCGCCTCCGCCGTTGGTGACTGCGACCGGGACATCTCGCTTTGCGGGAAGTCTGATCGCGCTTGGCATCCATCCCGCGGCGATTCTGCGTCCGCTCGAGACGCCCGTTGGCAACCGGCGTGGGACATTTGCTGCGACTCCAGAGGGAAGACCTGGGGCTAGCGGTACGCCCAGCGTGCGTTCTGACGGCGCCAGCAAGGACGACCCAGGCGGGGTAAATCCAGTTCCCGCCAAGCCTGCAAACGGGACGCAAGTAGACCTTCCGCCCGGCCTCTTCGTAGGACCCGGGGAGCACCAAGCGAGTGCCTCGGTCACCAGTTCGAGCAATGCGGTCGAGCAATCGGCGAAACCGCCGCATGCGGTGGACCCCCGCCTTCTCGCTAATTTAAAGTTCCCGCGGCTCAGCCTTCCGCCGCGTTCGGCTGCGTCCGTGGACGATGTTCACGCCACCGAACTCGACAAACAAGTATTCGGCCCGCGGCGTTTTTATTCCATGACTCTCAACATGCCGAACCTCAATTCCATGGGCGGAAGCTGGGTGATTCGCTTTGCGGAATTGAAAGAGAATGAAGCGAAGGGAGAACTGCTCCCGCCAGTCGTGACCCAGAAAGTGGATCCCGCCTATCCGGCTGAGTTGATGCGGACCAGGGTAGAAGGAACCATCACGCTGTATGCGGTCATCCACAGTGACGGGCGCGTCAGCGACGTACGAGTGCTGCGCGGCGCCGATGACCGCCTCGACAGCTTTGCCTGCACCGCTCTCGCGCGCTGGCACTTCCGCCCTGCGACTAAGAATGGAAATGCCGTGGCGCTGGAAGCGGTTGTAACGATTCCGTTCCGGGCGGTGGAAAGACCTTAGTCAAAGAATTAAGCAATTGCTGAGCTCTGGCTACATGGGTAGGGTTTGGGGGGCGATTTGTTCTACCTTCCCGCCGCCTTCGCGCGCCCATCCTCCAGCATTGCGTAAATCGCTGGATCCGTGCAAACCTCGTAATACGATCTCGCGGTCCATTTGATCAGGGAAAAGGTGCGCGGATCAATCTGCGCAATCCGGCTTTCCCGCACTGCGATCTGGCGGAAAATATCGTTTCCGATGGGCACCAACCCGCTGTACAGCCGGAACTCTTCGCTGCCCCACAATGCCGGTAGTTCCAGTTCGCGCGGCTCCAGCGAAATCTCCTGCTGCAATTTGCTGAAAGCGCCTTCATTCATCCGCACTCCACCCAAATTGAACGTCATGGTGAAGTCTTCGGCATTCTCGCCGGCATCGGCGTCGCTCACCGTTTGAAAAGCGTAGACGCGAAACGGGCTTTTCAACGGCTCCATCGCCTTGCGCGCGCGCTTGTTGCAGGAAGACAGGCGGTCGCTCTCGTTCAAAGCGTCAGAAATCATGATGCGCTGCTCGCCATCCATCAGATACAAGGGTGGCGATTGCTGATACGAAATACCGACGCCTAGCTCCAGCCCCGGTCCGTTTGTACGATCCAGAATTGCGAGAATAATCGCATCGCCTTCCAAGAACACCCTGGTGGCACCGTACTTCGCGAGCAGTTTGTTCACCGGATCGTAGAAGTTCAAACTGAAGTAGGATGCCGGGTTCAAACCTCGTTCCATCAGCAAACGCGTCAGGCGCGTGGAATCGCGGATGTCAGCCTTGATGACCACGTGGTCGAGAGTTTTTTGTTCACTTGGCTTCTGCTCTTGCGGGAGCAGAAATTCGTACAACGTGTCATTCACGGCGGAAAGTTCGCGCAGCTTCTCGTTGCCGATCAAGTTCACGCTGTCCAGTGAGGAATTCAGCGTCTCCAGCCGCCGCAGGTCGCGGTGATAGCGCATGAAGTCCCGCAGAAACCGTCCCGCCACCTTGGCCCGTTCCGCCCCGCGGCAGGAAACCACGCGTCCGACGGCAGCGTAGAGGCTGGCGCTGGATAATTTGCCATGCTGCTCAATCAATTTCTCCACCCGGTCGCACTCGGCTCGTACCACCAGAGCATTCTTGAGCTGCTGTGCGTTGATGCGGGGGGCGTACTCGGACAGCAGCGGCACCACCTCATAGGAGGCGACAATGTACTCCATCACGCCCTCATCCTCCAGCAATCCCAGCCACCCGGCCAGGCGCGCTTTCTGGGCGCGCCCATCGCTGCTCGACTCGTCGGGGCTACCATTCCCGACCAGCAAGTGAGCGTTTTCGGGAACGTTGAGCCAGCCGTCGAGCGCCGCTTCATCCTCAGCTCCCGGCATCAATGATTGCAGAAACACGCAAGCGATTCTCTGCAGGTTGGAGAAGCGGTCCGGATCCTTCTCGAAATTCCCGAACATCACGTAGTGCTCGCCGCTGAGGTAGTCGTCGCGGCCATCTTCGGTGAACAGCAGGCGGTTGAGGAAGAGCTTGTAGCCCAGTTCTCCGCTATCGCCGAATAGCGAGCGGCGCATGCGAATCAAGGTTTCTTTTTCGATTTCCCGGAGCGTCAGAAAAAGTTCCTGCCCGGTCTTGCGCAGGATGATTTTTTTTCGCACCTGGAAATTGGCAACGTGTTCGCGGTACTCGATAGCTTTCTCCTGCCGCATTCCTTCATAGTTCCGTAACAGCAGGCGGCAGCGTTCCAGCACTTGAGCAAACTGGGCATTCAGTTCGTTACGTAAACACTTGACCAGGGCGACCCGCGCGAGCAGATCAACGGAAAGGTTCGACTGGGACTTGGCGCGGTTTAGGGCGGCGACCAGCAACTCCGTGAGCACCGATTTGAGATCGGCGGGCTGCGCCCGCAAGCGCGTGCTGGTATCTTCCGGACCTGCAAAGCGCCTGCCTGAGGCGAAGTTTCGCGATTCCGCTGCCAGCAGGCTCTCTACCTCGCCATGGTAGGCAATCAGCCGCACGATCTGCGCCCGTGCCGACTCGATGAATTTGGGACTTAGATAAACGTCGTGGCGCAGATTGTCGATGCCAACCTGCAATCCTTCGAAGGAAAGTGCCGGGGTGTAACTGGCAAGCTCTGGGACTTCGCCCTCTCCTCCTGAGCCCCCGAGCCGAAAAATTGGGATGCGTGGCATGCGTTCGGGTTTCCGGCTACCTCGGGGCCTGTTCCACCTGGCTGACCAGGCTGGCGCGGAAAGCGGGCACAATCAGTGCTTGTTCCACGGTGGGGTCATTCAGTGCGGCCAGACGCTTAGCCACTTTTTCGGCCTCAGACTGCGCTCCGGTCTGTTGATAAGCCTGCCACAACATTTGCAGCGCGAAGGGATTTTCTGAATCTTCCTGCAAATGCGGGATGGCCTCGGCGTACTTCTCCTCGGCCATGAGCAGCGCACCTTCGGCTGCATGATAAGAAAGCTGGATTACCTGGCTGCGGCTGTTCTGGGCCATCGCCTCCAGTTGTTCAACCGAAGCGGTGGCCAATTCCGTTACGTGTACCTCCCCGGCCCGCCGGGCACGCAAACACAAGATGCGCGCCCACTCCGCATCGTGGTCATTTTTCGAGATGGGGTGGCCGTCGTTCAGGGCATTTTCTGCAGCCTGCAGGTGCTTGACTACAGTTCTGAAATCAGGCTCATACATTGCCATGAGTCGGTGGGCTTTTGCTTCCGCCACCGCGAGGCCGTCGCCATGGGCGTGCCGCGCGACCTCACGTAGCGCATGGTCGGCTTGTTTATAGTTGTTTTCCCGTACCCAGGTCGCGGCTGACTGCGTCTCGCGATCTACCCGTTCAGCCTCAGTCTTGACGAACGGCAATCCGCGCGCGTATTGCGCGCGCGCCTCTTGCTCCTTGCCCATCAGGGCGAGCGTATCCGCGATCCCCAGGTCGGAGCCGAAGCTGGGATCAATCCGCACCGCCATGCGGTATTGCTCCAGCGCCTCCTCAAACTTTCCCGCCATGCGCAGGATCTCGCCGTAAGAATCATGCGGGTTCGGTTCCTCAGGTTGCAGAGCCACGTACTTCGCCATGGCGGCCAAGGCCTTGTCGAATTGCCCCAGATGCGCATAGGCGTATCCCAACTCATTTACAGCGGCGGGATAATCCGGCTCAAGGGCCACGGCTTTCTCCAGCAACATGGCGCTTTGCTCGTATCTGTCCTGGTATTCCAACCAACGCCCAGCCAGGAAAAGCAGATGCGGATCCTGCGGATACCTGGCTAAAAGGTCGTTCATGGCGGCGATCGCCGGAACGTAGCTCTCTTCCTGACCTCCAGCCAGCCAGCGAATTAATAGTTGCTCGCCTGGACTTACATGGCTGGCCAGGGATTTAGCTTTCCCACGCGCTTGGTTTTGCTCTTCCGGACTTGAAGTCAGTTCAGAGATAAGAATGAAAGCTTGCGCAAAGGCAGGATCTTTCCTGGTTGCAGCCCGCAAGTACTCCAAAGTTTCGTTGATCCGGAACCGCTCGAAAGTGACCATCGCCTGGTCAAAAATCATTCGCGCTTGCGGCGAAGTAGTGGTCACTGGAACTCGCTTAGAAATAGTTTTTTGTGGAAGTGCGTGCGGTGATTTCACATCACTGGCAATGGCTGCCCCGCACAGCAGAAAAAGCGCAACCGCGAACCCTGGCCCGCGCATGAGTTTCCTCGGAAATTACTGATTTCAGAACTCTTCCGTCACGAGCCTAGCACGCGAAGGGAGCAGGGCCAACGTTACTCAAGTTATGTGGTAAGTGCTTGAAGAATAAAGGTTAACGCCTTACAGCTGGATCCCGGAAATCGGCTGTAACTTGAAATTCAGAGTTGCCGTCGGGCAGGGTGCGGTCTGCACGTTTTTGTCCTGGCGTCATCGTTCAAGAAAGACCCTTTGACAGTTGCACTGCTGGCGCTGACGCTTGCCACCGGGTCGGTCGATGCGGTCAGCTAAGGTACATCCTTACTCTGACTTGTTTCTCGCCGCTTCGAACTCGTCTCCCTTTTGCCACTGGATCAGTTTCGGCAGACCCGCGGCCTCCCACCCCAGAGCGAATCCGAAGCGCGCCATGGCGCTGTCGCCGGTGAAGTCCATGTCGGGGCGATATTCATCGCTCGGCTGGTGATAGTGCTTGGTCGTGTACTCGCGATCTTGCTCCAAGCCCCAGGCTTCGCTGTGTCCTTTGAACTTCATGCCTTCATTGACGGAAAAGGATGGGATACCCACCCGCGCCAGGCTGAAGTGATCGGAGCGGTAGTAGTGCCCGGCTTCAGGACGCGCATCGGGACGGATGGTAAGACGGAACTCTCTCGCCGTCGCTTGTACCAGGGGATAGAAATTCGTGCGCTCGGCGCCGGAAACTTCCACATCTTCCGGAGCACCCAGCGGTTTGACGTCGTCGTAGTTCAGGTCGAGACTGATCTTTCCAGCAGGGACAGGAGGATGCTTTCCCAGGTACTCCGAACCCAATAGCCCCTGCTCTTCCGCCGTAACCGCCGCGAAGATGATTGAGCGCCGCGGCTTGGCCACAGACTGTCCGTAGGCGCGCGCAATCTCCAGCAGAATGCCGCAGCCCGTGGCATTGTCTTCCGCGCCGTTGTAAATGTTGTCGCCGGGCATATCGGGACGAATGCCCAGGTGATCGTAGTGCGCTGTGTACATCACGGCTTCATGCTTGAGCTTGCGGTCCGAACCCGGCAGCATGGCAATGACATTATTCGATTCAAACGGACGAACCTTGCTGACCATATGCGCCTTCAGCTTGATAGGAAGCTCGACCGGCTTGAAATCGCGCGAGCGTGCATCGGTCATCATTTTGTTCAAATCCATGCGCGCCGCTTTAGCCAGTTTCTCTGCCACGCCGTACTGGATCCAGGACGCTACTTTCAGCTCAGGTTGACCTTCTAACTTTAGAAATGACTTTTCCCCCGAATTCGAGTTGCGTACCACCTCCCAGCCGTAGCTGGCCATGTCGGTCTTATGAATCAGAATGGCGCCGACTGCGCCTTTGCGCGCCGCCTCCTCGTACTTGTATGTCCAGCGGCCGTAGTAAGTAAGAGCCGGGCCTTTGAAGAATTTCGGGTCATCTGAGGGGGGCTCGTTCACCAGCATCAGCAGGACTTTGCCCTTAACGTCGGTGCCCTTGTAGTCGTCCCAGTTATATTCAGGCGCTTCGATGCCGTAACCCACGAAAATAATGTCGGCATCCACGTCGGACTGCGACTGCTGAGTCTCATCGTAAGCGACGTAGTCGTCGAGCGGCTTCAGTTCCACCGCGCTGCCTTGAGAAGGCACAAACCAGAATCTGGTCTCCGGCGAAGGTGTAATGCCCACCAGCGGAACTTTCTGCATGTAGTTGCCGTTATCGCCGGCTGGTTTCAGGCCGTAGAGCGCGAACTGGGTAGCTAAGTATTCGGCCGCAATATCGCCGCCGCGCTGGCCGGTACCGCGCCCTTCCAGCAGATCATGCGAGAGAAATCGGACATGCTGCCGGATGTGGTCAGGAATTATTGTCTCCATGGCCGCGAATGCGCCCGCCGGCAAGCGGATGGCGGCCGCCATCACGGCATTCCTACGTTCTGATGAGGCTGGATCGGCCGATAAACCAGCACTCACCAGGCTTGCAAGCAGCGCGACCGTGAAAAAAACAAGGCTCTTCCGCATCATTAAATCGAGCTCCCGACGAAGGGCTAATTATTAGGAAAAGCTATATTGTACGGGAAAGAACAGTGGCTGTGCAGTTCACCCCGAGGACACG
>QIAS01000025.1:11023-15317 GCA_003225615.1 Acidobacteriota bacterium
AAATTTGCTTTATCTTCCCGCGACCGCGGGATCAGTTTTTCGACCCTCAACCCGCGCGGAAATCTCGCACATCTTCCCCCGCCCGGAAAACCGGCGCCTGCGCCACTTGCGTAAGTTCCGCAATTTTGCGATTGATCTGCTCGAACTCGCTCCGTACCCAACCGACGCTGGTGAGTTCGATTTCTCCATCCGGCGCAATCCAGAAAATAGTCGGCACGTTGGTAAGCCCGTAGGCGTTGGAAACCGGATACCTTTCCGTATCGTCCAACAGCAGCGGAAATGTTATGCCGTACTCCTTGGCAAAAGCGGCCGTGTCTTTCTTGTCGTTTTGCGATACGCCCACTAAAGTCACGTTCTTGTTTCCATACGCCTTGTAGAGCCGCTCAAGAAACGGCAAAGTGTACTGGCAAGTCGGGCATGAAACTTTAAAGAACGCAAGAATCACCGGACCGCGTTCGGCCGCGTCCCTTAAAGAAAATTTCTTGCCGTCCAGCGTGTTAAGAGAAAAATCGGGAGCCTGCTTCCCCGGTTCTAACGTCGCCATCTTTTCTCGTCCTCCAAGAAGGGCATCAAGCCATTTCACGTAAGCCCCCACTCCTTTATTTAGATGACGTTGGCCGCTCGAAGGATTTCGTGAACTGCGCCTGCCCAACCGTCAGCCCGAATACCCGGATCGCCGCGCGGAAGCGGGTTCCGGTGGCATGATCCCGGAGTTGCCTCTGACAATGTGGCTGATCACATAGAGTGGGCGCCCCTTGATCTCTTCATAAATCCGGCCCACATACTCGCCAATCACTCCCAGGAAAAACAGGTTCACTCCGGAAAGAAAAATGATGCTCAATATCAGTGCGGTGAAGCCCTGCACCGACTTATGCTGAATCAGTTTGGCATACAGGGAGTAAAGAGCGAACAGAAAGGAGAGAAACATCGTGACTCCGCCCAGCAAAGCCGCCGCCCGCAGTGGCACAATGGAAAACGCGAAAATTCCATCCATGGCTCCCTTCAGCCGCCTTAGGACGCTGTACTTGCTTTCGCCGGCGTGACGTTCCGCCCGCTCGATGCGAACACCGATCTGCCGGAATCCCACCCAGCTCCGCAATCCGCGCACATAGCGGTGGTGCTCTCTGAGAGTGCGCAGTTGCTCCAGCGCCCGTCGCGACATCAGCCCGAAATCTCCGGCATCGAGTGGTAGCTGAACATCCGAGAGCGCCGCCATCAACCGGTAAAAAACAAAAAAGCAGGCCCGCAGCCATAGCGGTTCTTTGCGTTTCACCCGCTGCACGTAAACCACGTCGTAGCCTTGCTCGAATTTTTCCAGCAGTAGTGGGATGGACTCGGGTGGGTCCTGCAAGTCGGCATCAATCACCACGGTGACGTCGCCCGAGACATGATCGAGCGCCGCCGTCAACGCGGCCTGATGACCGAAATTCCGCGAGAGCGCCACCAGCGAAATTCGCGGATCGCCGTGCGCCGCCTGTTCCAGGAGTGCCTGGGTGCGGTCGGTGCTGCCATCGTCCACAAAGACGATTTCATGCGGCCCTCCGGGAATCTCATCCAGAACATTGCGCGTGCGCTGCAAGAGCTCGGGCAGCACCGCCTCTTCGTTGTAGACCGGAATGGCCAGTGAGATCCGAACAGGGGAATTCATCGCGAGAGGCCTCCTCCCGGGAACGGCAGACTTCTGCTCTCGACCATGACTTTTCTTTCAGCCATGTTTCTCCCCCAGCAGCGCGTATTGCGCGCCCAATGGCACTCCTGCGAGCCAGGGCTCAAATCTGCGAAACCACGCTAGAACCCGGGGCATGAAGACAATGTAGTCTTGTCTCACGACCCGAACTTGGGCACTCTCCAAGTGGGCTACCGTCTCACGCATAGGCAACAAAACCGCATCTTTGTCGAAGGCGCATTGCTTCACCGCCCAGCGGGTAGCCGGGTTTACAGGATTGTGCTCAAACACGGCCAACCGCCCGCCTGCAACCAGGCGACCCGCCAGCGCCTGAATAGTTGCGCTTCGCTCTGCCACCGGCACATGGTGCAATACATTGGCGATCACGATCAGATCATAATCTTCGCCCAACTGCAGGAGATCGTTAGTGAAGGTCCCTTCCGAGGTCAGCTCTCGCTCAATACAACTGATAGCCGTCCAGCTTCGCCGCCGGCAGATTTTTTTTCAAAGACCGGGAAAGTAGCCCGACCCCACAGCCGAAATCCAGGATCTTGCCTGTAAAATCCGGAGACAGCCGCCGCGCCAGGTAGCGGGCCTTATACTCGGCAAAATATTCCGAGTCTTCGCCGGAGAGCGCCACATTTTTGTCCAGCACTTGCTTGTAGTCGGCGGCAAACTGGTCAAAGTGCATCGGGGTATTCACTCGAGAACCGCACTTGCGCTGGCGCTCTGTTTGTGTTTGGCTGGAACAATAGGTATCTTGCAGGCCATCGTAATCGAAATCCATGATTGAAACAATTCGATCCGTGCTGGCGCTACCGCAAGCTTACCAGCTTTACTGGACGCTCATCGGGGGCTCGGCACGCAGCAGAATATTGGTACAGGATTACATTCGGCCCAGGCCTGGGGACCGCATTCTCGAAATCGGCTGCGGCCCTGGAACCATCGTTCCCTACCTGCCGCCATCGGAGTACGTCGGCTTCGATGCCAACTCCCACTACATTGAAAAGGCAAGCAAACGATTTCCGCAGGCGAAGAATACACACTGCCGCAGAAATCCTATTTCGATACTGTCCTCGCGCTCGGCATCGTGCATCATCTCGACGATCGGGAGTCTGTACAACTCTTCCGCATTGCTCACGAAGCGCTGAGACCGGGGGGCAAACTGGTCACACTCGACGGCGTTTGGGCTGGCGAACAGTCGCGTACGGAACGCTATCTTCTCGCCAAGGACCGCGGCCGCTTCGTGCGCTCTGAATCGGAATACGTGAAGCTGGCATCGGAAGTGTTCTCCCAGATCAAATCCAACATCCGTCCTCGCCTGCTGCGGATTCCTTATACCCACATCATTCTGGAATGCGTGAAATGACCGGGCCATCAGCTCTAAGGGCAGGCCAGGTTCGTATGCGCGCGGTTCTGATCGTGGCCGTGCTGTTTCTCTCTTACGCGTATTTCTATCAGGCTGGCGGATGGAACCAGAATGCGCGTTTTGATATGACCCGCGCAATTCTCGAGCAGCGCACCTTGACCATCGATGCCTACCACCAGAACACGCAGGATAAAGCTCTGTTGCACGGACATTATTACTCTGACAAAGCGCCGGGGGTATCGCTGCTCGCGATACCCGCTGCCGCCGCCGCAAAATCCGTAGCGAAAGCCGCGGGAATCGATCCCGACTCGCCGCAGGCAACGGTGGCGATGTCCTATGCCGCAAGCTTGTTTGCGGTTGCCCTGCCCACGGCACTTGCTGCCGGCTGCTTGTTTCTGGTTGGAGTGCGCCTCGGAGCGGGCGTCTCCGGATCGGCCTTTGCGGCGCTGTCATTTGGACTGGCTACACCCATGTGGGCATATGCAACCGTTTTTTGGGGACACGCGACGGCCGGCGCCTTCCTGCTGTTCGCATTTCTGGGCGCGGTCGCCTTGCGCGAACCAGGCCGGCCCGCGCGGGATTTCTGGCTTGGCCTTGCGGTTGGCCTGGCCGCCGGTTGGGCCACGATTTCCGAATATCCCGCGGCTCCGGCGTCGTTTGTACTCGCGCTGCTTGCCCTCGCTCTGGTTCGAAAGGACGGACGTCCGCGAGTCATACGCGTACTTGCCGGGCTCGCCCTCGGCGCAGGCCTATGCTGCGCATTCCTGATGGCCTTTCAATACGCGGCATTCGGGTCTCCGGTTCACTTCGGCTACGAGTACGATGCCGCATATCCGGGGATGAGACATAGCTTCGGTCTCGGTCTGCCTAAAATTGATCGTGCGCTGAAGTTACTCTTCGGCGGACGCCGCGGTCTTTTCTTCCACGCACCCATCCTCGCGAGCGCCCCTTTTGGCTTGTGGTGGATGTGGAAGCAGCAAGGACAGCGCGCTGTGGTGGCAGCCATTACGATCATCGCGATCTACTACCTGATATTCAACGCGTCCTTCTACGCTTGGCATGGCGGCTGGTCCTATGGCCCAAGATATCTGGCCGCCGCCTTGCCGCTATTGTGCGTAGGACTGGCGCCGCTGTGGAGTTATTCGGGGCCTCGCTTGCGCGCGTGGCTCACCGTGCTCGCCCTGTGTAGCGGTTTCTTTACGCTCACCGCGGTCGCGACCACCGTGCAGCCTGTAGAAGGAATGAAATATCCGTTGTTC
>QIAS01000025.1:15387-17726 GCA_003225615.1 Acidobacteriota bacterium
AACTTGGGAGAACTGGCCGGCCTGCACGGACTCCTCAGCCTCGTGCCGCTCTTTCTAATCTGGGCGTTAGGCGGCTTGATCTGGCTGAGGATGAATCGCAGAAATTGAACCCGCGTTTACTCCTTGTAAATCGCCCCCGCCACCAGCGTTGCCAGAATCGATCCCACCCACAAATCCAGCATCCACGCCAAAGGGAAGATGCGGTCTATCGGCGACCAGGTGGCTGTGCCGAAATTACTCGGGAACCCCGCGAAGAACCCCACAATCATGCCGACCTTCAGCGCCGTGCGCGGCCCCGGCCCGAGCCGCGGCCGAACCCAGGCATACAAATGCGCCAGCAGAATCGCCATGATGAATGTCATCACGATCCACTGAGCGTAGAAGGCGGGGTAGCGGGGCTGCTTCAGAAATAACCCCTCATTCGTGGTGGCTTCATAACGGGCCTTTCCCACCATCACATTGACGAATATGCTCCAGATACTCCACACCACGCCGCCTGCTATTCCACCCAGATACACACGCTTGCGGTTTATGCCCATGGAGCGCCTCCTTGCACAATTGTTGATTTTGCAGGTTACGAAACGCACTCTCTATCGCGAGAGGGGCTTCATTCAACAATCGAAAATCAACAATTTGTACTTCCGGATGTCGCGAGTGTAGCACCGGATAGCGGTTAAGGATGGATACTAGGCTGGGTCGGGACCGCAGTCACAAATGCCAGCAGCTTTTCAAGCCTTTTTTGACGATGTGCAAACGTGCGCCGCATCTGTGGTCCGACGAAGAGCTTCTGCGCCAGCGCGCCCAGCAAGCCGAAGCCGACCTCGTACTCGACAATGTCCTGCATGAGAGTGCCGTTGACGCCATCGCGGGCCTCGACCGCGAACTGATGCCGGTGATGCCACTTACGGAAGGGCCCCTCTTTCTGAATATCCGCAAAATGCTCATTCATCACGAACTCTGTAATCAGCGCAACGGACGTAATACGAAACGGCAGCAACGGAACCGCGCGGTAGGAAGCCACCAATTCCGATCCCGCTCCGGCAAACGGCGTTCGGTCCGTAACCGTCTCGATCACCGGCTCGATCCCCGGAGGCGGTACCACTTTCACGCGCAGCAGTTCCACGCCCATCCAAGGCGGCATCAATCGCGGCAGATTGCCGGGATCGGCAAAGAAGCGAAACACCTTTTGGAGAGGAACGGGAATCCACTGCTCCGCGCGGAAGTGGTAGCTCATCGTGAGATGGAAATTGTACATGGCGCGAGCCACTACAATGGCTTGCCATGGTTCTGGAATTTTCCACGATTGAAAACGCCCGTGATCTGCTGCGGCGCTACCTGCCCCTAACCAGGCTGGTCGCAGCGCCTTCCCTCAGTCGAGCGACCGGCGCAAAGGTTTACCTCAAGCTCGAAATTGAAATGCCCACCGGTTCGTTCAAGCCGCGGGGCGCGATCTATGCGCTTTCCGTCAATCTCGGCCGCCGGCCTATCCGTGAAGTCATTGCCACCAGCACCGGAAATCACGGTGCAGCCGTCGCCTATGCGGCGCGTTTATTCAATCTTCCCGCCAGAATTTTTTTACCCGAGAACCCGAATCCCGTGAAACGCGGGCGCATTGCCGATTTAGGCGCAACCATCGTGGAGAAGGGCATCGACCTGGCCGAAGGATTCCAGCTCGCCTCCGCCTACGCCCGGCGTGATGGAGTCTACTTCCTCAACGATGCAACCGATCCTGATCTGCCCGCCGGCCCCGCAACCATCGCCTGCGAAATTCTCGAGCAGCTTCCGGAGGTCGATACGATTTATGTTCCGATCGGTGACACAGCTCTGATACGAGGCGTCGCTACCGCCGCCAAGCACCTGGGCCCGAAAATGAAGATTATCGGAGTACAAGCGGAGCAAGCGCCGGCGTATTGCCTCTCCTGGAAGAGTGGGCAGGCCGTAAGCACCGAGAGCTGCGACACCATTGCCGACGGCTTGGCCACGCGCACCCCTGACCCAGCCAACGTGCGCGCCATCGGCGAACTGGTGGACGATATCTGCCTGGTCAGCGAACAGCAGATGCTGGCCGCAATCCGCCATTTGCTTTTCGAAGAGCACGTCTTGACCGAGCCGTCTGGGGCTGCGACCACGGCTGCCCTGTTGCATCACGCCCAGCCAGCAGGGAAGAACGTGGTGCTGATCGTGAGTGGCGCGAACATTCCACAGGATGTACTGCGGCGGGCCGTGTGCGGAGAACGATAGTTTCCAAAGATGAGCAAACACGCGCTGTACGATTATCAGACCGATAGATGGGAGACTCGCACTGCCACGGCCAACGAGTACCGGGAGCTATACCAGCG
>QIAS01000450.1 GCA_003225615.1 Acidobacteriota bacterium
GGCTCCAATGGCCAGCCTCACTGCCACTTCTTTATTACGGCCTGAAGCTCGTGCCAGCAGCAGATTGGCCACATTCACGCAGGCGATCACCAGAACCAGTCCCACGATGCCCATTAGAAGAATCAGCGGCATCTTGTAGTCACCCCTCACCTCCGAGAGACCTCGGCCGCCCGGCACAACATCAATTTGCCTTTTGCGAATGACTCTCAGGTCCTCAGGATCAAGCGCCGCGCCAAAACTTCCGTTAAGGATTTGCTGAAAGAGAACGTTTATCTGTGCCCGGGCTTGGGCTACGCCTACTCCAGGCTTCAGCCGGGCCATCATCTGCAGCCACGACGCGTTACGGTTCTGATACCAGTCGCGCCCACGCATAACCTCCGACTGCATGCTGAGGGGCACAAAAAAATCCATCTCTTCCCCAACCACGTCACCGAAAAATCCCGGCTGTGTTACACCGATGATGGTGAACGGGTATCCGTTCAGGCGGAGGGTCTTGCCGATAATGCTGGGTGAGAGTGCGAACCTGTTCTTCCAGCATCTGTAGCTGAGCACGGTCACCGGAGCAGAGTGCTGAACCCGGTCATCGTCGGGGCTGAGTGTGCGGCCCACGACAGCTTCTGTCCCGAGCACGGAAAAGTAGTTGCCCGTGACCAGACGCAGCATGGCGTTCGCTTCGCCTCCGAAAGATTGGTTTTCATCTTGCACCATCGCTCTGTGGACTGTACCTGCAGCAAATGCGCCGGAAAACACCGTGTTGCCGTCGCGGATTTCGCGGTAGAGCGGATACGAAAAAACATCGGTCTGTGGCGTGCCGAGCGATCGATTATTAACTTCTGTCGGATCCCCGATCACCACGAGATGCTGCGGATCTTTAATAGGCAGCATTTTCAGCAGCACCGCGTTCACTAGCGTGAAGATCGCCGTATTTGCCCCGATGCCGAGAGCGAGCGTAAGCACGGCTATGGCGGTGAACGCCGGATTTTTTACCAGCATCCGCAAGCCGTACCGAGCATCCTGGATCAGAGTCTCCATTTGCCACCCACTTAAACTGGTCTTATCGTTACTCGTACTTAAGCAGCCCGATGAGATCGAGATTGGCTGCGCCGCGCGTGGTGCCTCAATCGGTCGTGCTACCTGACGCTGGAAGTCGCCGGAGCCTCTGCCAGGGTGTTGGGATCATTCACGATCCACCCGTCAAGTAACTGGATAGTGCGATTCCCATACGCAGCATTCGCCTCCGAGTGTGTGACCTGCACGATCGTCGCACCCTGCTGGTTTAGTTTCTTAAACAACTCCATGATCTCCTTGGCTTGGCTGGAGTGCAGATTTCCGGTAGGCTCGTCCGCCAGGATCAGCCGTGGATTGCCGACCACGGCCCGCGCCACTCCCACTAATTGCTGTTGTCCACCAGAAAGCTGGCTGGGATAGAGATCTTTCTTGCCGACTATCTGAAAACGATCCAGTATCTCCGCCACCATCCCGGCACGTTGTGAACGTGAGATATTGCGATAAGAGAGCGGAACGTCGAGGTTCTCGTACACGGTGAGATCGTCCAGCAGATGATAGCTTTGAAAGACAAAACCGATGTACTGGCGACTCAAGTCAGAACGCTTCTTGCGATCCATTTTGTGGACTGCATGCTCCAGGAAGTAGTACTCGCCCGACCAATTGTCGTCGAGCATGCCCAGAATGCTCAGCAGGGTTGACTTCCCTGCTCCTGATGGTCCCATAACGGTGATGAAATCGCCCTGTTGAATGTCGAGACTGATGCGACGCAGCACATAAGTCGCACCCGGACCTGTCTTGTACGAGCGTTCAACGTTCTGCAGTTGGATCATTTCCATCCCTCACTCGAGCTGCAAAGTACTTCGGCTGAATCTCATTCATAGCGCAGTGCCACCATCGGATCGACCTTGGTGGCGCGACGCGCTGGGATGTAGCTGGCAAACAGAGCGGCCAGTGCCAACACGACAACAGCGATCAGGAAACTCCAGGGATCACTTGGACTGATCCCAAAGACCCACGTGCCAAGCAAACGCACTACTGCCAAACTCACTGATGTGCCAACCGCAGTTCCGACCACAGTCAGAATGACTGCCTTTCCCAAGATCATCGTGAATACGTTACTTGGTTGTGCTCCGAGCGCCACTCGTAAGCCAATCTCGGCTGTCCTTTGTGCAACACTGTAAGAAACCACTCCGTAGGTTCCCACTGCGGCCAGCAGGAGGGCTATAGCTGCGAATAACGAGAGCAACTGCATGCTGAAACGGCGCGGCCCAAGCGAATCGCTAATTCTTTCGTCCATGGTCGCAATGTCTTCGACGGGCTGATCT
>QIAS01000451.1:0-1832 GCA_003225615.1 Acidobacteriota bacterium
ATCGTTCGGCAATCAACAATCAAAAATGTTTTACGCTACCCCGTCGAAGTATTTGACGCTGACTTCGGGAGCGGTATCCCCGGGGGTGGGGGCGACGTTTATTCCGTATTCGAATCCCTTTTCGAAGGCCTTCAAGTTTAGATCACGGAAGCTTGGGGGGACGGAATCGGCTACCGCACGGCGGACGGCGTCGGCGTCGAGCAGGTGGGTGACTGCGGCGAAGAATCCTACCATCACGGAATTCAGCACCATGCGCTTGCCTAGTTCTTCGGCCAGTCGGGTTGCGGGTACGCTGTAAACCTTGGTGCTGGCGGGAAGATCAGTCACGCGCACGAGATCTTGTTCCACGATAAGCGTGCCACCTTCCTTCAATTCCGGCACAAAGCGGTTATAAGCCTCCTGGGACATCACGACCAGAATTTCCGGCCGGATCACGTAGGGATAAAGAATGGGCGAACTGGAGAGCACCAGCTGTGCGCTGCAGGCGCCGCCGCGGGCCTCAGGACCGAAGTTCTGGGTCATCGTGGCGAATTCACCCTGAAAGATCGAGGCGGCCTTGCCCAGGATGATGGCGGAAAGAATAACTCCCTGGCCGCCGAAGCCGGCGATACGAACTTCTGTTAGCTGCATACCATCTCCGCAGATTCGACGAAGCGTTCGCCCAGGGATTCGGACAACTGGGTGCGCATTAATGTCTGGTAATCGGGGCGGTCGCGGTCGACGAACTTGCCTACGATAATTTCACCCGTCATCGTGAGGCCTACTTCGTTGGTCGGAGCGCCATGCCGCACTTTGCTTTTTTCTTTGTAGTACTTCATGGTGTCGAGCCCGTCGCCAAGCCGATTGCGTCTTTGGTAGAGCGTGGGGCAGGGCGAGATGACTTCGATGAAGCCGAAACCTTTTTTCTGAAAAACTTCGGCGATGGAGCGGGCCAGTTGGCGCACATGGAATGTGGTCCAGCGCGCGACGTAAACCGCGCCGGCGGCCTCTACGAGGTGGGGGAGATTAAATGCGGGTTCGTAGCTGCCGTAGGGCGCGGTTGACGTGATCGCGTGACCGGGAGTGGTGGGGGCAGTCTGGCCGCCGGTCATCGCATAAATAAGATTGTTGACGCAGATAACTTTCAGATCGATGTTGCGGCGGGCGGCGTGGATCAGATGATTGCCGCCGATGGCCGAAAGATCGCCATCTCCGGAGTAGACCACAACGTTCAGCTTGGGATTGGCTAGCTTCAGGCCGGTAGCGAATGGGATAGCGCGACCGTGCGTAGTGTGGAAGGAATCGAGCTTCACATAGCCGGCGACGCGGCCGGTGCAGCCGATTCCCGATACCAGGGCCAGCGACTGCAAATCGATTTTCGATTCGATCAAGGCGCGGGCAAAACAGTTCACCGTGGTGCCGATGCCGCAACCGGGACACCAGATGTGGGGCATGCGATCGGTGCGCAGGAATCGCTCGACCGGATTCTCGACGGAGTTGATGAAATCGTTCATCGGCTTGCCTCCACAATGGCTCTGAGAATGTCTTCCGGACGATGCACGCCACCTCCGGCATGGGCAACTGGAACGGTCTTGGCTTTGCCGCCGGCGCAGCGTTCCACTTCACGGACCATTTGGCCGAGATTGAGTTCGGGAACTACAAACGCCTTGGCGTGTTGCGCAAGTTTGCGGATGTGAGCTTCGGGGAAGGGCCACGCAGTGATGAGACGGAATTTGCCCACGCGCAGGCCTTGCGCTCGCGCCAAATCAATGGCACGTTGCGCCACACGCGACGTAATACCGTAGGAAATCACAATTACGTCCGCGTCCTCCACGCCTTCTTCTTCGTAGAGC
>QIAS01000451.1:2028-3486 GCA_003225615.1 Acidobacteriota bacterium
GGAATCACAACTTTTTCCGTCATGTGCCCGACCACTTCGTCCATCATCAGCATTACTGGCACGCGAAATTCTTCGGCGAAATTGAAGGCGCGGATGGTCAGGTCAAAACATTCCTGGGGCGAGTTGGGGCAGAGGGCAATGATTTCGTAGTCGCCGTGCGATCCCCAGCGCGCCTGCATCATGTCGGCTTGCGCGGGGAGCGTTGGCAAGCCTGTGGAGGGGCCACCGCGCTGCACATCAACGAAGACGCAGGGAGTTTCCGTCATAGCGGCATAGCCGATGTGTTCCATCATTAGCGAGAAACCGGGGCCGGAGGTGACGGTGAAAGCCTTGGCGCCGCCCCAGACTGCGCCTTGCAAGGTGATGGAGGCGGCGAGTTCGTCTTCCATTTGAATGAAGGTGCCGCCGACAGTGGGAACGCGAGAGGCGAAGCGCTCGACGACTTCGGTGGAAGGCGTGATGGGATAGCCCGCGGCAAAACGGGCTCCGGCGGCCAGCGCGCCTTCGCAGCAGGCGTGGTCGCCATCGATAAAATGCGTGCCGGTCAGAACGCCGCGGGGATCAGCTTTCACGGGCGGCCTCCTTGGGCGGGGCGATTTTGGTGGCGTAGATTGCGAAGTCGGGGCAATACATGCCGCACAGATCGCAGCCGCTGCACTTTTCCGGCTCTACGACGTGCGGCGGGTGATAGCCCTTGGAGTTGAATGCGGAGGAGAGCGCCAGGACCTTGGTGGGACAAAATTCCA
Source organism: Acidobacteriota bacterium (assembly GCA_003225615.1). Classification (GTDB taxonomy): domain Bacteria; phylum Acidobacteriota; class Terriglobia; order Terriglobales; family Acidobacteriaceae; genus QIAS01. The sequence continues at coordinate 2,775 of QIAS01000451.1, forward strand.
CGCAAAAGCCGCAGGACTTACAGCGCTCAACAATGATGGAAACTCTGCCTTTCGCCACCGGAACCCCCACGGAGTGATGGCCACTCCTATGCTGGAATCTGAATTATGCGGCGGGGAAGTACCAGCGGGGTGTGACGCCGGTCACGGATAGTTGTGAGGTGGGCCACAGGGGGCTAACTGGCGCTCCAAAGACCGGCAAGAACCGGTACTGGCGCGCAACCTGCGACGGCCGAGGCGGCCGTCGCCACGTGGTTCGGGTCTAGCGGGCGGATGCGCTTTTTCCGGCGCTTACAAGAAAAATTGCGCTCTTGCCCTTGGCATGCGGCGAGAAGAATTTGACCACTTCATCGTCGTAGAAGGTCAGGCCGGATGCGCCGAGATGTTGGGCATACGCGGCGATATAGAGCTTTCCGCCGATGGCGCCAGCCTCCAGTTGGACGGCGCGATAACCGCGATTGCCCAGGCGAGCGAGAATCTTCGACAGGTCGGCCAGGAAGAAGAAGTTCACGGCGGCGTCTCCAGGTAATTCCTGCTCCAGGCCGAGATAGCTTGCCTGCTCGCGGAAGTTTCCTTCCTTGAGCAAGGAGAGGGTGTTCTTGTCTCGGTTGTGAAAGTAGGCGCCGGAATCTAAGCCGGCTACGTTATTCACGACAAGATAAAGTTCGTTGAGTTGAGTGCCAGGGGTATTCAGAAAGTCCGCGGGAACGCCGCG
>QIAS01000452.1 GCA_003225615.1 Acidobacteriota bacterium
TGCGTGTCAGAAGTGACGGGACTTATTGTGTACGTGCCTGCGGGAAAAGTTTTGCCTGCGGCCACAAACGCATGCGGGACAGTCGCAACCACACTCTTCTCCTGGGCCCGTGCATCGACACTCAACGCAAAAAGTCCGATGAGCGCAAGCAAGACAGTGGAAGACAGCTTCTTCATGTTTTCTCCTTTTAGACGTTTTGCGGCCATGGCCGGAGAATGCGATTGAGGTCTGCATTCCCGAGGTCGCTGCCGGGCA
>QIAS01000453.1:0-4198 GCA_003225615.1 Acidobacteriota bacterium
GTATTTTTATGGGGAAAATTCGGGGTGGTAGGTTGCAGGCAGCGGAGACCAGTCAACAACGAATCAAGGACACAAGAAAACGGCGCGGGGAGGTGGCGGAATCGGTTTTTCTGGCGAAGGCGATGAGCCTGGGTTTTGGGGTGGCGAAACCGTGGGGAGACAGCGAGCGGTATGACTTCATCGTGGACTCGGGAGAGAAGTTGTGGCGGGTGCAATTGAAGTCGGCGTACGTGGGGAGCAAGGAGGGCGGATACACGGTGCACGCGTTTGGGAACCAGAGCCGGGTGGTGTACGCGGCGGCGGAGATAGATGTGGTGGTGGGATATGTGAGGCCGGAAGAGGCGTCGTACGTGACTCCGTTTGGGGCGTTTGCCAGGATCAAGAGCATGAAGCTGTTTCCGGCGAGCCGACGGATGCGGTCGAAACATGAGAAGTATCGGGAAGCGTGGTGCTGGATGTGTTGCGGGCGGGAAGGGTTGGGGGTGGTGCGGCGGTGTGCGGAAGGAGGTGGGTGCAGGGTGAAGTGAGGGGAGTGCCACTCCAAGCGAAGCGACTCTCTTCTGCCGTGGAACTGCCCCACTCAAGCCAAAAGCAGGCTTGAGTGGGCCACTGGTCGGCACGGGAAAATATTCTGAGTGGATCTCAGGTGTGGTCTTGAGGGTTTGGACAGAGGCATGTCTCCCGAAAAGTTGCGGCGTTTCATCGATCAACAGCCCGCACTGCTTGCGGCCATCTTCTCTGTTTACTTCGTTACCTGTGGCTTCTGGTAAGCACAATCATCAGCTACGTCGGTGGCTGGTTGTCGTTGTCGAAACTCCATCGCGCACGAGTTCGGTTCAAGGGAGCGAAATGGGGCGGGCAGAGCGGCCAGGCGAAGGTACGAACAGGAATTGATCACCAAACAGCGGGGTGAGCATCTTTTTTTAGCTTGACAGTCCGTCATTTTGAGCATTAACTGCTACCGTTTCGGCGGGGGACGACACGCGCTCCTTCCTCTCACGTCGCCCATCGAAACAGTCCCAGGTCAAGTTCGTCGGCTCCCGAAAATTTGCGTACGAATTAGAGGTCAACTTGAAGTCCGCACCTGCGCTCCGCCGCAACGGAGTGGCCAGCTGTCCCGCCAATGCAGTTAAGGACGCAGGTGGGGAACGCACGGCCCTTCGATGCGGGCCTTGGTGCCACGTGGTCTCTAATCTGGTTGGGTTTTGCACGGCCTCAGATCTCTGTTACCTGTTGCGAAAAATCCATCACTTAACTTTTCTCCGACCGAGAGTTTCGTCCATCAACTTCAACGCCGGGAGATTGCTTATGTTTACCGCCAGGACTTCGCAGCTGTTCTGCCTTCGCGCACTGAGTGGGCTGATCGTGGTGGCGCTTTGCTCAGTGCCACTCTTTGGCCAGTGTACCTTGACGAGCCCCACGTCCTGGGCGGACGGAAATAGTAACTGGAATAACGGGATAAATTGGAGCACGGGCACGGTTCCCAACAGCAGCTCCACTAACGTGTGCATCACCAATGGGACATCTATTACTCCCACGACCGTTACTCTGGACATCAGCGCGACAGTGGCCAGCCTGCAGCTTGCCAGTAACAACACCTTGAGCGCGAATACTGGTACTACGCTTTCGTTGGGACCTCAGATCCTAAACGCCGGCAAACTGGTGTTCACCGGAGGCAGCAACACCAATACGGTTCTAGGATTAAATACAAGCACTACCCTGAGCGGCGGAGGCACACTGAATCTCGCATTTAACGGCAGCGGCACTGGCGCGGCTATCATCCAGCAGAATGTCGGAGGCGTCACTCTGACCAACGCCAGTACGATCCAGGGGACAGGCGTCATCGGGAATGGAGGTCTGACGGTGGTCAATCAGACCGGCGCCGCACTCACTCTGAACGGCGGTGGCGGAGTCACCAATGCTGGTCTGTTAGAAGCAACCGGCGGTGGAACTCTGGTCGTCAACACGATCGTGAACAACTCCGGGGGAAACATCACCGGCAACGGGGGCACGGTTCAGGTGGTTAATGCAACTGTCCAAGGCGGAACCCTGAACACGCTGAGTGGCGGCAGTATCCAAGGCTTTAGCAATGCGGTCCTGGATGGGGCTACTAATGGTGCGTTGACCATCAGCGCGGGCAGCACTTATACCGGGACCCCGAACAGCAATACAGCCATACTTGGGACCATCACCAACGATGGCACAGTCCAGTTGAACGGAGTCGGGAGCAATGTAGTTCTGGGTCTGAATACCGGCGGGACTACGACGTTGAACGGCGGGGGCACCGTGACCCTGGCCTCTTCGAGCGGCGGTACGGCCGTTATCCAGCAGAATGTCGGCAGCGCGACGCTGACGAATGCCAATAACACTCTCCAGGGCACGGGCACGATCGGAAATGGCGGATTGACGCTGGTGAATCAGAGCAGCGGAAAGATCAATGCCAACGTATCCGCAGCGGGGCTTACGTTGAACGGCGGCGGTGGAATCACCAACACAGGGCTTTTGGAAGCGACCAACAGCGGAATTCTGGTTGTCAACACGATCGTGAACAACTCCGCGGGAAACATCACCGGCAACGGGGGCACGGTTCAGGTGGTTAATGCCACTGTCCAAGGCGGAACCCTGAACACGCTGAGCGGTGGCAGTATCCAAGACCTGGGCAATTCGATCCTGGATGGGGCGACACATGGTGCAGTCACTCTAAGCAAGGGCAGCACTTACACGGTGAATACCGGCAACGTTGTTGCCACCACTGGAACGATCACGGATAAAGGTAACATCCAGTTGAACGGGGGCAACAGCAACAATGCCCTGATGGGCTTGAACGGCAACACCACGCTGAATGGTGGGGGAACCCTAACCCTGGCCTTTAACGGCATCGGCACCGGTGGCGCCATCATCCAGCAGAATGGCGGTGGCATCACTCTCACTAATCAGGACACAATTCAAGGAACGGGAACGATTGGGAATGGCGGCTTGACGTTGATCAATGCAACTGGTGGCACGCTGTTCGCTAGCCTCAGTGGCCAGACCTTGCTGGTGAATGGCGGCGGAAACATCACCAATAATGGCACTATGAAGGTGGCCACTGGGGCGCTCCTTCATGTCACGAACGGTACCTTTACGAATTTTTCCGGGACAACTCTCACCGGCGGCACCTACAACGACAGCGGAACCCTGGAAATCGACGAGTTGGGAAACACCGGCGGAGAAATTGTGACCAACGCAGCCAACATCATTCTGAATGGAGCCAGCTCGAGCTTTGTCGACGGGGGCGGAAATAATGCTCTCTCGCTGTTGAACACCAACGCTTCAGGCAGCAGTTTCAGCATCACGGGCGGCCGCAACTTCACCACCGCAGGCAATTTCACCAACAACGGAACGCTCACAGTAGGCTCCAACACCAGCAAGTTTGTGGTGAATGGGAATCTTACGAACTTCAACAGCGTATCCGACACCCTGACTGGGGGCACTTACAACGTAACCGGCGCACTACAGTTTAACGGCGCCAACGTGGTGAACAACGCGGCTAACATTACCTTGACCGGCGCTTCCTCTAAAATCGTCGACCAGAGTAGTGCAAACGGCTTAGCAAACTTTGCCACCAACACGGGCACGTTCGGTCTTGCCGGTGGACGGAATTTCACGACTGCCGGTAACTTCACGAACAACGGGACACTCACAGTAGGTATGGGCAGCACTTTCGATGTGAACGGCAATCTCAGCAACTTCTCCGGCACAACCCTGACTGGCGGCATATACGGCATCACCGGAACACTGCAATTCAATGGCGCGAACATCGTGACCAATGCTGCCAACATTACCTTGACCGGGGCTTCCTCGAAAATTGTCAACCAAACCAGCGCCAACGCGCTCGCCGGCTTGGCAAGCAACGCCAGTAGTGGCAGCTTTACCATCAATGGTGGGCGAAGCTTTACAACGGCGGGAAGCTTCACGAATGCGGGAATACTCAATATCGCCAGCGGCAGCACGTTTGCCATTGGCGGAGGAGGGAGCTTCACCCAGTCAGGCGGCACGACTACGGATGACGGTGTTCTTTCCTCTACTGGCGCGGTCACTCTTCAAGCGGGGGCCCTGTTCGGAAAAGGCAACATTACCGGAAATGTGCAATCCAGCGCGGTGATTACTCCGGGCGACTCCTCGACAAAAACCGGCATTCTGACCGAAACCGGCGCGT
>QIAS01000453.1:4294-5839 GCA_003225615.1 Acidobacteriota bacterium
AACCTTGAACATCAGCCGGATCAATGGTTTTGTTCCCAACATCGGTGCCACCTTCAAGATCATGAATTTCGGCTCAGAAACCGGGGCCTTCAGCACGGTGAATGGTCTCTCCATTAATTCCACCAGGCATTTCAGTATCACGTATCAAGGCAAGGACGTTCTGCTTACAGTGGTCGCGGGAGCCGCTCCAGTCCTGCAGACCAGGATTGCGAACTCTCGGCCGCTGGGGTTGTGGACGAAGGGAAATCTTGTTGCAATGTCACCCGGCATGCTCAAGGTTAGAGCATTCTCGGGAGCTGGACCCGCAACTCGGTTTGAACTCGCATCAACGAGCGCGGCGCGCAATCGGCCGCCGTTGCATCTCTTGCCGCCGGCGCAGGCTGCCGCCATCGCCCGCACTCCGAGAATGGTGCCTAACGCGCATTTCGGGTTTGCTGCACCCTTATTTAGGAGCGCAGGCGAGTTGTGGACGAGAGGATTGAGGCCTGGTGCAGGAGCAATTCTTCCATCACAACGACGCACGATTTCCGGCTCAAATCTCGCCACTGCAAGCTTTGCCGTGGTCCGCAACGCGAGCAACAATTTGCATCAGGCATTTTCGCGCTCCGGTTTCCGTCCAGCCGGCGCCAAGGCGGCACCTTCAGTGTTACACGCACGCTCGGTGACGTTGTCTGTGCCCCTGACCAACTTCAAGTCGAAAGCGAACTTTGGTTTCACGATTGAGTAGCAGGGTGGCCTGAACGCCGGCGACCAGATCACTCTGGAGTGGCCGGTTGTGTCCGCCAAAAGACAATTCTGACGAGGCATGGTTCGCTACAATACAAAAAGGATATTTTTCTCGAGAAAATGGCGCAGCTGCTTGACATTTAACCTGCCTGGCATAACATATGCGTTAAGAACGCAGTCTCCCATCTCCATGCCAGCCTACGTTCCAAGTGTGGGGGTCATATGACTAGAACGTGGCAGGAAATCGCAGCCGAGGCAGCGCAAGAAAAAGACGCACAAAAACTCATTAAGCTGGCCGTCGAACTCGACTCCGCCCTTGAGGAGCGCGATCAAGTGCTGCACAAGCACACGCTCGCCAGCGAGAGAGCCGTCAAGGAAAAGTCGGCGTAGATTCAACGCCCCTGCGGCAGCGACTTCGGCTCTAACTCTGTTCGGGACTTGCCACGAAAAAAGCCCAAGTGACTGGAACGATCACTTGGGCATTGTTTACTGTCCACGAAACTTATGGGGCTACGGAGACTTCCACTGCGGACTCAGGTACCTCAGGGGCTAAAGCCCACCATCTTATAATCAGTTACTGCAGCCCTGAAGGGCTGCGCCACCCTGGTTGGTGATCGGTTAGTGCAGGGCTGCGCCACCCTGGTTGATGACCGGTTGGGAGGCGCTAGGCTGGTTCAGGATGGGTGCCGGGCAGCTTCGCTAACTCATTTTCCATGGTGTCGATGCGGGCTTTCAAGTTGGCCCAGGCTTCCAGTTCTTCGGGTTCGTAGTCGGCGGGTTGCTCGGCTGGAGTGGGGTGCGGAAAGGTTTTCTGCTGCT
>QIAS01000026.1 GCA_003225615.1 Acidobacteriota bacterium
AATCCTGTAGGCTATCGCCGGTCGTATCCCCTTAGTGCGTCTTCCGAGTCAGCCACGGATAGCTGCGAAAATGATCACAGAGATGCTGTGCTCGAGCGAGTGCTGTGGTTACAATTGCTCATGCAGCCGACAAGCAAGAGGGCGGGATTGGCATTCTGGACACAACGAGTCCGAGAAGAATTGGACAAGGTCCGCCAGAATTTTGAAGCCGATCCGGTACATGACTTGAGAGTTGCTTTACGTCGATGTCGTTCGATGGCGGATGGATTTCTGGCAGTCGATCCCGATCCAGATTGGAAACGATTCAAGAGATTGGCCAAAGAATTGTTCGACCGCTTGGGCGACCTGCGTGACGTCCAGGTAATGAAGGATTGGGTCACCCGGTTGGCAGAGCCAGACGACCCGGTCCGGCAAAGCCTTTTGGAGTCGTTAATCAATCAGGAGCAGCAACTCAAAAAGGATGCTCAAACCGCGCTGCAACAATTCAACATCAAAAAGTGGGAGTCCCTCGCTCGGAAGCTCGTTGGACGCACGAAAAAAATTCCGCTGGAGGGACTGGTCTTCCAGCACATGGCGGTCGAGCGATGGGAACAAGCGCGTCAATTACATCTTCGAGCGCTGCGCAACCGCACCCAAGTCGCCTTCCATAGCTTGAGAATCGGACTGAAGAAGTTCCGCTATACGGTAGAAAACTTCCTTCCACAACGTCATGCCAAATGGGGATCGGATCTCCGAGAGCTGCAGGATGTGTTGGGCGAAATCCACGATCTAGACGTACTTTGGGCAATTCTAAGAAAGCACCCTGGCCTGAATATTGACCAGATTGAACGGTGGGGCAGCAAGATTCGCGAGGCACGTCAGCTAAGACTCGAAAAGTACCGACAAAAGATGATAGGTCGTCACTCATTATGGAGCGTCTGGCGAGCGGAATTGCCCGCCGGGGATCGATTGGAGCAGGCAGCCCTGGCGCGACTGAAAACCTGGGCTTCGTTTCTCGACCCCGATTTCGCACACTCTAAGCTGGTCACTGCTTTGGCTCTGCAGCTCCACGACGGCTTGGTTTGCGGCAAAGTGTTCCGATCCAATGACCGTGCTCGGCGGCTCCTCGAAGCTGCGGCCCTGCTCCACGATGTTGGCCGCGCGCGGGCCAAAAATGGGCATCAGAAGAAATCGTATCGGCTGATCCGCAAACTCGTCGCGCCCCTCGGCTGGACTCCCCAGGAATTGCGGGCGGTGGCCGCGATCGCGCGTTACCATCGCGGTGCGCTGCCCCGTACCGATCACAAATGCCTCAGCCGGCTCCCATCCTCTGCGCGGCCGTCTGTTATCAGGCTCGCGGGTGTTCTCCGCTTGGCAAATGGATTCGACTTGTCTCACCAGAAACAGGTTCGCAGACTCGAGGTGGAGAGGAAGAACGGCACCGTGATCGTTCGCAGCGACACTCATAACTGGGATGGGGCGACGGCGGAACGGATCGCTGCCGCTAGATATCTGCTGGAAGCCAGTTGCCGGGTCGCCGTCCTGGTTCACCCTTGGATTCCATTTAGCCAGCAAAAGCCGATGGCTTCAGTCCGGCCTCTGAGTTCCGGGCACAGCCTGGTGCGGCCCAATCTGGGCTGAACCATCGTCTGCTAAACTGACAAGCGTCGAAAGAGCGGAGGGGACCTATTTCAGCGACCGTATTGGTGATTGGGGGTGCGGGATACATCGGAAGCCATGCCGCTCGCGTACTGCGCAAGCGCGGCTTTGAGGTCTTAATCTACGACAATCTCTCGACCGGGCAGGCCCGCTTAGCCGATGGCTTCGAACTGGTGGTCGGCGATGTTGCTGATAATAAGAAGCTGGCGCAAGCGATGAAGCGCGCGCAAGCCGTTATGCACTTCGCGGCGCACGCTTACGTAGGCGAATCAGTACAGAATCCCCGAAAATATTTTCGCAACAATGTGGAGGGCGGACTTGCTCTTCTGAATGCCGCCTTGGATGCCGGTGTGCGCAACATTATTTTTTCCTCCCCCTGCGCCGTATACGGAGTTCCGGCTACGGTACCGATTCCGGAAACCACGACCCGCGAGCCGGTGAATCCTTACGGAGTTACCAAGCTTTTTTTTGAACAGGCGCTGGAGGCCTACGACGCCGCTTACGGCATGCGTTTTGCCAGCCTGCGCTACTTTAATGCCGCCGGCGCCGATGAAAGTGGCGAAATCGGCGAGTGCCATGATCCCGAGACCCACCTGATTCCTTTGGCCCTCCAGGCCGCGTCCGGGGCAGGACCGGAGCTACGAATTTTTGGCAATGATTATCCCACCCCGGATGGCACATGCGTTCGCGATTACATCCATGTAAACGATCTGGCCGAGGCACATGTAAAGGCATTGCAGTATTTGATCGACGGCGGAAAATCCATTGCGGTCAACCTAGGCACGGGACGCGGCAATTCCGTGCAGGAAGTTATTGCCATGGCAGAACAAGTCTCGGGCGAAAAAGTGCCCAGGCATGTCGGTCCACGGCGTGCCGGCGATCCGCCGGAATTGGTAGCCGATCCGAACCGCGCGGAAAAGACACTTCATTGGAAGGCCACACGTTCGTTACAGGACATTGTCGTTACAGCGTGGCAGTGGATGCAATCCGAAGCTGGTCGCCGTCGTGGGCTATCGCAAGCGAATTCCACTCAAACAGAAAATCCGTGGCACTGATCTGATCGATACCTGCCAATGAAGAAAATTCTGACCATCTCGATGCTGAGAACCTCATTCCCAGCTGCCCCGTTGTCCTCTAGGTCGCTAATATGACTGTCGTAACCTTGCGCAGCTGATCAAACGCAGCATAATGACCGGCAATGCCGGAAAGACGCTCACAGTCGCGCAAGAAGATGGTGCTTCCGGTAAAGCTCTCGGTTGGCGACGCCTCTCACATGGCACACACCATGGATATCACTTGCGCGGGGGCGAGGCTCGGCGGTTTGCGAGCCCAACTGAAGGCGGGAGATACGGTCACTTTGCAACGGGGTTCACAAAAAGCCCGCTTCCGCGTTATTTGGATTCAGCAGCTCGGTCCTAACGAAATACAAGCCGGTGTCGAGTGCCTGGAACGCCAGGGCAATTTCCTGGGAGTAGATCTTTCCGACGAGGAGCGCAACGGCAAGAAGGACGTGGACATGCTCATGTCGCTGCTCGCAGGGTCAAAATCGACTCAGCCAAGAAGCTAAACCTGTAGGCTCATCCGTCCTACGAATACTGCCTTTTCACCAGCGTACTCAGATCTGCGCTTCGCTGAGATCGTCCTCACTCATCAAAGGAAAAAGGTCAAAAGCAATTAGATTCTGGCTGACACTCTCCACAACCCGGTTTTCTTTGTTCGGGATTACCTCCGTAACTTTCACCCGGAACTGGACAAACATACGATGCGATAGAAGCGGAAAGCTTTCTCGCTCGATTACTGCTTTCAAGGAACTCCCAGTTCGGTTCTTTAATTTAATGTTTTCCAAAGCCGATAAGCTCTCGGCGTGGAAAGCATAGAAGGTGGGGCAGGGGGAATCCCGAAAAATTCCCGCAATGTGAAGGATGATTTCGTGAAACCGCAGGAGCAGAGCGAAAGCATTCTTGCCCAGGTGAGTCACCAGCTGTCACAGCTGGAGAAACGCGACTGGGAGCTTTGGGTCATCGTCTGTCTCGCAGGTGTGTTGGTGGGGGCGGGTCTGCTCGCCCTGATTTTTCCAGCCGCTTTTCTCAAGCAAGATAATGTCCACTTCGAGATTACGGTTTCCCGGCAACTGGTGGTTGGGCTGATGGTTCTTTTGGCCCTGCTGAATACCTATCTCGTGACCCGTCGGCTGGAATTGCGTCGCTTGCGGGAAAAGCTAATCTCCAGCACCATTCAGAACGAGCTTGTTCGTTTGCAATCCTTCACCGATCCGCTGACCGAAATCTACAATCGCCGTTCTCTTGACGATATGGCATCCCGCTTTATCAGCCATGCCCGCCGCCTTTCCAAGCCGCTTACCTTCATGTTGATCGATGTGGATCGTTTTAAAGAGGTAAACACGCGCTTTGGACACTTGACCGGCGACGTTGTTTTGGCCGAGATCGCCGCGTTGTTGAAGAACTCCGTGCGAGGCTCCGATGCCGTGGTGCGCTATGGAGGCGACGAGTTTCTGATCATTTTGGCCGACACCTCACGCGCCTCTGCTTCCCGTGTCGTGGAGAGGTTGAAAGCCTACCTCGGCGATTGGAACAAGGCGGGTCACCTCGAGCGCTTTGAAGTGAGCTTAAGTATTGGCTTTGCGGAATGGGCGGAAGGTAAAACGCTGGATGACCTGCTCGATGTGGCCGATCGCGAGATGTATGTTTCCAAGGGCGAACCGCCCCGCGCGCTGGCTCCCGGCAGCTTGATCAGCCGCACCTCCTGATCGTCGTGCCAAAAAAAAAGGGCAAATTGCTACGATGTGCCCCTGTTCTCCTCCCCCCAATGCCTCACCAATAAGAAAATTTCAGATCATCTAAAGATACGGAATACCCCGTTTGGGTTGAGTTCCCATCCATCTGGTAATTAACCGTCACACCGTACCAGCCCGGAGCAGACCCGTGATTGCGAGTGATGTTCAGGTTGTTGGTTACGCCGTTGAGAGTGATGGACTTGAACACGAGTTGATTCGACGAGGTACGCTGCACCTGGATAACCAGGTGATTCCACGTGTTGCTGAGCGGCTTGCAGGGCACGTTGGTTGAAACCCAGTGCTGGTTCACATTGTCCCAGGTGTCCCACATATGTCCGCCCGCGATGCGGCACTCGTGCCCCCAAATGAATCCGTAGCCACTGAAGAACTGGTTGATGTCGAATTCCAGCGCTTGCGAGGCCTCCAGGTTCGTGCCATAGAACCACACGTCGTAGGTGAAGTTGTGGAGCGAAGGTATCAGCGTCTTACTGGTATCCGGCAGGCCCTGCGAGGAATAATCCCCGATGAGGTGGTTGTTCCATAGAACGTCCGCATACTGTGTTTTACCGCCAATAGAAAACTTCGTGGCATCTCCATCTCGCGCAGGAGAGGTCTGCTTCTGAACCATTGACCACGTAACTTGCGGGCCGCTGGGACTGCAGCTGCTGCAAATACTGTAAGAGGCGGGTAGCAGGCCGTAGCCGGTCCATCCGCTCTTTGCCTGTAATTCGTTGAACGAACTTCCCGACGAAGTGGAAGAAGAAGTGGAAACGGTAATCGTAACCGGGGTAGTAGCGGCTCCGCCACAATTGTCCCATTCTTCGACGACGGTTTTATAGGTTCCCGGACTCAACGTCAGGCTATGATTCAGGCTGGCGCCGCTCACCGTATAAGCCAATTGGTAGGGCGCCGTGTAGATACCCATCGCGGAGACGCCTTTGGAACAGGTGGTCGTCGCCGTAGCGATGAATTGCACCGGCGAGCCGTCGGTGCTGTTTGCTTTTGGCGCGCTAACTGTGACTGTGCCTGTCGCTGCGAGGCTAACCGTTACTGTCGCTAAAATAAAAATAGGCAGAAATTTTCTCATCCCTTATTCTCCAGCTTGTTTTTATAACGCGATGGCGTTAGTGCTAATTCTGCGAATTGGCGTCTTGAACGGGCGTTACCGCGCTCTCGCGCGAACCGCCGAGACATTCAAACGTTGCGGACGCAACCGCCAAATAACGGAAATTGCGTGCCTTGGTTAACGAGAATCCGAACTGTAGAGAGCGAAGGCGGAGAACAACGCTTCTCAGAGGATCGCCGGAAGCACTGGCGGCCCCTGCAACTCGGCTTGATTTCGCGTGATCATACGTGTGCTTCTACTCACGCTCAATGCGTTTCATCGGAAAAATAGAAAAAATCCAGCGACTGCGGCAAAAAAATCCACAACGCCTAGGAGATTCGCCTTAGAGAATGTTATGCGCGGTTTTGCGCCGGATCGAAATCGAGGGCTGCCTAAGTGGTTCGCCTTAGAGTGTGACGAAATCCAAGCGCGGATAGAACGATCGTGAGTATGCTCGAAGAGCCTTACTGAGCCTCGGATTTCAGATTCAGTGGCGCCGCTGGCTCTCGCGCAGAATGGTGGCGAAGCTGCGACCGCCAAAGCTGAAGCCTTGCTCAATTCGCCCGGTCACCGCGACTTTCGCCCCGTTACTGGGCACGCCATAGCTTTGGCTGTAGACCCACATAGTGCCGGTGCCATCATCAATTTGGAAAATGCCGCTTCCCAGCGCGCCAAAAGAGCCGCTCACCTTTCCGGCGATGGTGACTTCCTTGCCGGCGTAGCGCCCCGGGTCACGATTAATTTTTTCAACGCTGGTCCGGGTCGGGCAGCCAGCCAAAAGCAGGATTCCGCAAATCACCAGCACTGCTGTGGAAACTCTTGCGCATACTTTCATCGCCATCCTCCATGTCAGTTTTCAATCGCGAATCGTGCCTCGCTCCAAACTTTGAGGGCTACCTGAAGTTGGATGCGCCACAATATTCCAAATGATGGCCAAATCTCAGGACGTATGATTACACAACCCAACCTGCCGGCGAGGTAATCGGATATATTCATCACGATCTTTTGACGAGGGTCGTTCCTCATTTTTTGGATTCTTTTCCAGCTTCTGGCAGTCTAAAGATTCAGACAAATTCTCTGGAGGAAGCTCATGCAGGAAACGCCTGAGCAGTACAAGCAACGCATCCTGGGTTACATGGAAGGCAAGAAACCTTTAGCCATTCAGAAGGAAACTGCAAAGAAACTGCAGCGCTTCATCAAGCCTCTGAGCAGGAAGCAATTGATGACCAGACCCGCGCCTGGAAAATGGTCGATTGCCGAAATTCTCGCTCATCTGGCCGACACCGAACTCGTAGCAGGCTGGCGCATGCGCCTCATCCTCGGCAGCAACGGCGCTCCTGTACACGCTTTCGATCAGGATGTCTGGGCTGAGAAGTTCAACTACGCGCGCCACGATCCGAAGGCATCTTTCGAAACCTTCCGACTGCTGCGCCAGAACAACCTCGATCTGCTCAGTTCAGTGCCCAAAAATCTCTGGGAGAACTACGGTATGCACCAGGAGCGCGGCAAAGAGACTATTGCCCAAATCGTGCGTATGTTCGCGGGACACGATTTGAATCATTTGGGACAAGTAGAGAAGATCGCCAAAGAAACTCGAAAAGGCAACCGCCGGTGATCATGCAAACAGCCTGAAAAAATCGTTCAGCCCCTTCACGAATTGCCCCTGGCCGTGGTGACTATAGAATCCGAACTGCGCGATCAAAGAGTGGGCCAGCGCGAATTGGGCAACGGCAAAGCCGGCAACTGCAAATTGGCTCAGGCTGAACAGTCCAATCCCAAACGCGAAACGGTTACGATCCCAAAGGCAATCTGTCCAACGGCAATAATACCCTTGGCAGGCACGGGCAGCGGCCGCGCGTTCCCGCCCGAGCGTCTGGGGCGATACTTGAACGAAATATGCACTACGGGCAATCCGAACAG
>QIAS01000473.1:0-566 GCA_003225615.1 Acidobacteriota bacterium
TGGCTGGATTATAACCGATCACACTGTGCTGTGACCCCGATTGCCGCCCCCCGCCCCGCTTCTGGTATATTGACTGCACAGGCCCTGAACATTTTCATACTCCCTGGGTTCGTCGCGAAGGTCACCGCCGCGGCAGCACGCTCCCGCCTCAAACCTCCGACGAATTACGCAGGAACAAAAGGAGCACCTCTCATATGGCAGGCAAAAGCGTTAATAAAGTCATCCTACTTGGAAATTTAGGCAAAGACCCTGAAGTAAAGTACACGCCGCAAGGGACTGCCGTCGCAAAGTTCACTATTGCCACTAATGAGCGTTTTAAAGACAAGGCTGGCGAGTGGCAAGACCGTACCGAGTGGCACAACTTGGTGGCTTGGGCTCGAACAGCGGAAATCGTCGGCGAGTATTTGAAGAAAGGCAGCAAGGTTTACATCGAAGGTAGCCTGCGCACCAGTTCGTGGGATGACAAGCAGACCAATCAGAAGAAGTACAAAACGGAAATTGTGGTCAATGATCTTGTGTTGCTGAGCGGACGCGGAGAAGGCGCCGGAGACTCTGGGGGCCACGCC
>QIAS01000473.1:612-1111 GCA_003225615.1 Acidobacteriota bacterium
ATTACGGACGAAGACATTCCGTTCTGATGATCGATTGCGGACCTTCCGATGACTGAACTTGCGGATAAGACCTGCGTTCCCTGTCGGGGCGGCGTTGAGCCGTTCAAAGCCGGAGCCATCGCCGCAGTTCACAAACAAGTCCCGCAATGGAAGGTAATCAAGAACCACCACATCACCCGCGCGTTCACGTTTCCCGATTTCCGCCTGGCGCTGGACTTCGTTAATCGGGTAGGCGAAGTCGCCGAGCAGCAGGGCCATCACCCCGATATCCTGCTCACCTGGGGAAAAGCTGAAGTCACCCTCTGGACCCACAAAATCGACGGCCTGAGCGAAAGCGATTTCATCATGGCCGCGAAAATCGACAAGCTCTTCTAGACATAAACTGGCAGAACAAAAGAAATATTCCGAAATTCCTTCGTGTACCTTCGTGTCCTTGGTTATCTCTTCCTGCCGGAACTGAGTCGAACTTCACCTCAACCGGAGTTCCTCTGCACCTTTT
>QIAS01000473.1:1159-4061 GCA_003225615.1 Acidobacteriota bacterium
TCGACCATGCCCAAACCAGCGCCGGAATCAGCATCAGCAGGCCCGCCGCGCTTGCAATAGATCGCGCTGAAAATCCCCAATCGATAAAGCGCCCAGCCAAGAAAGCCCCTACCGCAATCGTCAGCATGCAAAGTCCGTTATCCGCGGCAAACACCCGCCCTCGAAAACGATCATCCGTATTGAGCTGCAACAGTGTTGTCGAAAATACCCATACGCTCGAACCACCGCAGTGAGCGGCCACAACACACAAGCACGCAAGCCACAAGGCGCCCGCTTTACCCAGCGCGGCGTATCCCAAGGCTTCCGCCAAATATCCCACCAGAATTGCCAGCCGCAACCGGCGTTCGAAATGCCCGACCCAGGGCGCGGAAAGCAGTGGTCCCAGCATCGCTCCCACTCCGCGCGCCCCCATCAGCAAGCTCATACCCAGCATCGCCCCGCGTTGGGGATCGATTCCATGCCAACGCACCGGGAAATCGCGCTGTCCCATCACCGTAAAAACCACCCAACTGGGCCCAATCACGAACATACCGGCTTTCACAAAAACCGTGGCCAGCAGCCGCGAGCGGCTCCGCACATAGCGGAAACCTTCGACAATCGGCGAAAAATCCACTAACTCGCGAAGCCGCAATCGAGGCGAACTCTCCGCGTGCGGTTCCTGAAAGCGCATCCCTCGAATCAGCAGAGCCGATGCAAAAAAGGAAAAGCCATTCAGCACGAATACCGCGTCACGCCCCAGCCACGCCGCGACTAATCCACCCAGAGTCGCGCCCAGCAGAAGATTCACGGACCATGTCGTGGACGAGAGCGTATTCGCCACCACCAGATCCTCCCGGCTAGTGATGTTGGGGATCACCGCGCTGCGCGCCGGCTCGAAGAACGCCGCCATAACCGTCTCCAGCAGCAATAGCGGATATACCAGCCACACCATCGATCGCGATCGCACCAGCAGCATGGCCAGAACTATGACCATCCGTGTCAGGTCCGCCGTGATCATCACCTGCTTTCGCCGCACGCGATCGTTGACCACCCCAGCTGCCGGCCCAATAAAAGTTTGTGGAAGGACTTGCAACACCAGCGCGAGCGCCACGGATTGCGCGCGCCCGGTCAATTGCAGCAGCAGCGTGTAGATTGCCAGCGAATAGAACCAATCCCCAACTTCGCTGACAATCTGCGCCATCCAGAGCCGCCGAAAATTGCGGTTGCCGCGCAAAAGTGACGCGTACGAAGCCAGCGACACCCGGACGACGTCCGGTTCTAGTCCTGTTTCCATAGTTCACAATCGCCTGCAGTCGCTCCAAGATAACTGATTTTGCCCGCGTGATATCGACAGCGCTGCTTGGACTGCGGCAGGCCTCGCCATCACCGCAACCAGGCTAGTCCAAATATGCAAGAAACTGCACATACAGTGTTCTCCGGTGGAAAACTTCGAAAATCACCCGATCCGGAGTCCTTGTCCAGCAAGGGTTTCCGGCCCTGGCCATGTTACAGTCAGCCAGCAGCTTGGAATCTGAGTTGCTCCTCTCTTAGACCGGAGGACACCCCCGGAATGCGCTCCAGAAGTTTCAGGTCCCTAGCCCTAGTCCTTACGTTCACCATCGTGATCGCTGGATCTGCTTTCGCAGACGCAACCGCCCACGTGGCGGTTATGAAACCCGAATCCGGCACTTTAGCGTTGTTAGGTACAGGCCTGGTCGGCTTGGCCACGTTGGTACGACGACATTTCAACTAAAAGTCCGCCAGTCTCGTCTCCTCTCTAGCCCCTGGTTAATGCCGGGGGCTCTTTTTTGTGTATGCGGAGTCCCTTCCAGTGCAGAGCAAAATTTATCGCTACCTTCGACGCTCCTAACCTTCAGCATGGTTGAGTTACTATTCAGTGCTTACTCCGTCTGATTCCACAGGAGCTTCCATGAACAAACTGCTTCGACTGTTTGCGGTTCCGCTATTGTTTGTCTCTTTGACCACTTTTTCTGCTGCAGAAAGCGATACAGTCGCTCCCAACGAAAACCTGGTTATCGAAGGCATCCCGCCGATTCCCGCGTCCCTCGCCACAACCGTAGAGCGCTACAACAACTTCCGCTGGGCCCATCTCTACGACTGGAACCCGGTTCGACGAGAAATTCTGATCACCACGCGCTTTGCTGATACCAACCAACTGCATAGCGTGACAATGCCGGGCGGAGCCCGCACCCAGCTCACCTTCTTTCCCGAACCCGTCTCCAGCGCCCTCTACCAGCCCACCCGCGGCAACTTTTTCGTCTTCTCGAAAGATGTCGGTGGAGGCGAGTTCTTCCAGTTCTATCGTTACGACATTGACAAGGGTGACATCACCCTGCTCACCGATGGCAAGTCCCGCAACACGGGCAAGCTCTGGTCGCACGCAGGCGACAAGCTCGTCTATGGCTCGACCCGTCGCAACGGAAAAGATGTCGATCTCTGGGTAATCGATCCCACCCAGCCCGACACCAATCACATGCTTGCCCAACTCGAAGGCGGCGGATGGGATCCTCTCGACTGGTCACCCGATGATCGCAGCATCCTTGTCGTTGAGGAGATCTCCGCCAACGAAAGCTATCTCTGGGTGTTCGACGCTGCAAGCGGAGCAAAGACCCTCATCACACCCAAAGGAGCAGCCCCGAAAATTTCCTACTCAGGAGGGAAATTCAGCAAAGACAACAAAGGAATCTACACGACCACGGACAAGGACTCTGAGTTCCACCGCCTTGCTTATATCGATCTCAACAGCAAGCAGCACAGCTATCTCACGAACCACATTTCCTGGGACATAGACGAGTTCGACCTCTCCGACGACGGAAAGTCGATAGCCTTCGTCGCCAACGAAGACGGCTACGGAGTCCTGCACCTTCTCGACACCACCACGCGCCAGGAGAAAACTCTCCCC
>QIAS01000474.1 GCA_003225615.1 Acidobacteriota bacterium
CGCCCTGGATAACGGCTTCTCGCGCGAAGGCTCCTACAAGGACATTAATACCCTCTTCGACTGGATTCAGACCCAGCCTGACCTGGACTACAGTCGCGTTCTCGTAACCGGAGGCAGTTACGGTGGATTTATGACGCTGGCTGTTGCCACTACGTACAATGAGCGTATCTGCTGCTCTGTAGATGTGGTCGGCATCTCCAACCTGGTCACATTTCTCGAACACACCTCCGGCTATCGCCAGGACCTCCGTCGCGTGGAGT
>QIAS01000475.1 GCA_003225615.1 Acidobacteriota bacterium
AGGACTTCAAGACAGTTTTTCTGCAGGAGCCCAGCGATCAGGAGACCGGCAACTCGCTGCGCCCAGTAGACTGGTCCGCCGACAGCCGCCGCTTGCTGCTTGAGCTAGCCGAGTGGCAATACGAAACCCCAGCTATCACGCGCAGCATCCTCATCTACGACTCGCGGAACGGCACTTTCCAGCAGCCCGACTTGGCACAGGTGTTCAGAAAGCAATTCCGAATAGAGTGTTCGCTCGATATCCACGTAACCGGACTCACGCCCGAAGGGAAAATCATCTTCGAAACCCAGCCGCTCTCACCCGAGGAAGAAGAGGTCCTAAGCCTGCCTTCCTGCTCCCGAAAGAAGGAGATCTACGAAATGGACCGCACCACTGAAACTATCATTGCCTTACCCAACTCACCCAAGCTACAGCGCAACGCCAAAATTGAGCCACCCCCAGCCAAGTAGAAGTCGTTCTTACGTGGCAAAACAAAAGAGCGGCCCGAAGGCCGCCTGTCACCCGTGTACTCGGTACCAGGTGTACTATTCTTCCTCTTCCTAGCTGCGTCGGCACAATATCGTAATGATGCATTTCCATATTGAAGCTGCCGCGCCCCTGCGTCATGGAGGTCAGATCAGCCCCGTAAGTCAGCATCTCAGCCATGGGCACCTCGGCTTTAACGACGGTATTTCCGCCCTTGTTGTCCATGCCCTGGATGCGCCCACGCCGGCTGTTCAGGTCGCCCATAATCGTTCCCGCAAATTCGTCGGGAACCGTGATCTCGACCGACATAACCGGCTCCAGCAACGTGGGCTTAGCCTGCTCCATCGCCTTCTTGAAGGCAATTCGCCCCGCTAGCTGGAAGGACAAGTCGTTGGAATCCACGTCGTGATAGGAGCCGTCGTAGAGGACCACTCTGAAATCCACCACTGGATACCCGGCCAAGTACCCGCGCGCCGCCGCGTCTTTGATGCCTTTCTCCACCGCCGGAATGAAGTTCCTGGGGATCGCTCCGCCAAAGATGTCATTCACGAACTCGAACTCGCCACCCCGCGGCAACGGTTCCATCTTGATCTTGCAGTCGCCAAACTGCCCATGGCCCCCGGTTTGCTTCTTGTGACGCCCCTGCACGTCAGCCTTCCCGCGGATGGTCTCGCGATAAGGTACCTTGGGCGCCTTGAGGTTGACCTCCGTGTGATAGCGCTTCTTCATCTTCGAGACCGCGACCTCGATATGCTGCTGTCCCGTGCCCGCGATGAGGAATTCTTTGGTTTGCGGATCACGGAAGAAACGCAGCATGGCATCCTCTTCCATCAACCGGTGGACACCTACCCCTAGCTTGTCTTCATCCGCGCGGGTTTTGGGCTCGATCGCGAAGGTAATCGCCGGCTCCGGCAGCTTCACCTTGGGATATTGGATAGATGCTGCCTTGTCGCCAAGGGTGTCGCCGGTGAGCGTATCTTTCAATTTCGCCACCGCCCCGATGTCGCCGGCATGCACTTCCGTCACTGGAACCGCTGTCTTACCTTGCGCGATGGAAATATGCGCCAGTTTCTCCTGCGCGGCCCGTGTAAAGTTCTGCACCGTGGAATCGTTCTTCACCACTCCAGAAAACACCTTGAAATAGGAGATTCGGCCCGCAAACGGGTCCGACACCGTCTTGAACACGTAAAGCGAAAGCGGCTCCGAATCCGCCACTTTCCGAGTGGGTGGCTCGCCATTGCCGGACGTAACCTCGCCCCGCACCGGAGGCCGTTCCGTCGGAGCCGGTGTGTAGTCCACGATGAAATCCATCAATTCATCCACCCCGACATTTCCCAGTCCCGAGGTGAACAGCACCGGAAAGATCCGATCTTCACGAATCGCCTCATGCAGCGCCGGAACCAGATGCTCCTCCGGGATAGTGCCCTTCTCGAAGAATTCCTCCATCAGCTTGTCATCGCCTTCCGCCACCAACTCGACGAGCTTTTCGTGAGCTTCCTGCGCCGCATCCTTAAGATTGGCTGGAATCTCGCCTTCTTTCCCTTTGCCATTCCCGCCCAGCTCGTAGGTGCGGGCTTTCATTCGCACCAGATCGATGACGCCCGTAAGGTTCTTCTCGCTCCCAATCGGCAGTTGCAGCGGTATTACATTTCGCCCGAATGCACTGGTTAAGGACTCAAGCACGCGGGTGGCATCCGCCCGGTCGCGGTCCATCCGGCTCACGACGATCATTCGCGGCAACTGGAATTCGTCGCAGTAGGCCCACACCCGCGCCGTCACGACCTCCACCCCGGCAACGCCATCTACCACTACCAGCGCCGATTCCACCACCGGCATCGCCATCTTGGCTTCATGCACAAACATATTGAACCCGGGCGTATCCACCACGTTGATCTTGGTCTTGCCCCATTCGGCATAAGCCAGGCCCATGTTGATCGACATCTGCCGCCCGACTTCTTCTTCGTCGTAATCGGTCACTGCACTGCCATCGTCCACGCGCCCCAGACGTTGGGTGCCGCCGGATGTATACAGCATCGCCGATACCAGCGAGGTTTTGCCCGCATGCCCGTGCCCCATCAACGCCACGTTGCGGATGTTTGCACCTTCGTAAACTTTCACGGATTCACTCCTTCAGCAGGCTTCAGGAAGAGTGGTTCGGCCCCGCGAGGATCAGGACAGGTAACAGGCCAGCCCAACAACGCCTGCGAAAACCTTGATGCTAACACAGGAAGTTTTGGGGCCTCAAGGAAGCGAAGCTTGGCCCAGCGACAGCGCGGCGACAAGCGCCTAAGTGGGCCAGCTCCATGTCGGACGCAATCCCGAGTACAATCTATCCTCATCTTCGGCCCATGCAGCGCTTGTAAGA
>QIAS01000476.1 GCA_003225615.1 Acidobacteriota bacterium
ACAACGTGGACATGCGCACCGGCGCTTACATTGTCGGCATCGAGCGCGTGGCTACTGCTATGCGGACGCGCGGCATCTGGCCGTAGAAGCCGCGTGCTTTTTCTCTGCGATCTCGGCGCGGACTCTGCGAACTCAGCGGTTAAAGAGTTTTTAACCGCGGAGATCGCAGAGGAACCGCAGAGATCGCTGAGAACGGCTAAGCTGTCTTGCGTTGTGACTGGGCCATTTGCGCGAAGAAATCCTGAGCGCGCTTTTCAATCTGATCAGCGGTCAGGTCTTCCTTGTGCATGCCGATACCCCAGGCGTGCCCGAAGGGATCGACAATACTTCCGTAGCGGTCGCCCCAGAATTGGTCGGCTAGCGGCATGGCTACCTTCCCGCCGGCATCTACCGCCCGCTTGAATGCGCTGTCAACGTCTTCTACGTAGAGGTTCAAGACCGCCGTGCTCGCACCCACGGTTTGTGGCGATTTGACAGGCGCCTGAGGCATTTCGTCCGAGAGAAAGATTATGGAATCTCCAATCTGCAGCTCAGCATGAACGATCTTCCCATCGGGACCGGCCATGCGCATTCGTTCCTGGGCACCCAACGCTTTCTTGTAAAACTCAATGGCTCTTGCCGCGTCACGGACGACCAGCGCCGGAGTTACGCTGTGGAAACCTTGAGGAATGGGTTTAGGGGAGTTTGGCATGTGAATTCTCCTTCGTTTGGCCGGACGGCCTGATTAGGAATTAGTGGAACAGCAGGTCATTTTACTCGCGTCGTTCGCTGTCTAACTTTAAAACTTCTTAAATTTTTCGGAGTTCCTAATAACATCACAGGTCACAACGGTTTGTGGAGAAATCAACAGGTCTAGGGCGCGCCGTACAGTTGCCGATACACATTTGAGTTCCGCAAGATCGCCTGCACATACTCGCGCGTCTCGGTAAAGGGGATAGATTCGACAAACTCCTGGGGATCGCGAAACTTGCCTTGCGAAAGCCAATCCTGCACGCGATCTGAGCCAGCGTTGTAAGCGGCCAGCGCGTATTCAAACGCCCCGAATTTATCGACCATGCTGCGGAAATAGCGTGTTCCCAGTTGGAGGTTCACTCCCGGCGTCAACAACTGGCTCTGATTGAAGTGCCTGAGCTTCACTTCTTTGGCAACCTTCTTCCCGGTAGTGGGCAGTAGTTGCATCAAGCCAGCCGCGTTCTTGTTGGACACGGCATTGGGATTAAATTCTGACTCCTGCCGAACCAGCGAGGCCACCAGGTATGGATCGAGCGCGTTCAATGTAGAAAACTTCTTCAGATCAGTCCAATAGGGTTTAGGAAACAGCGCTTCCCAGTACGATCTCGGCAACTCCGGCACGTCCATCGCGAAGTAATTCGGCACGGTATGCTTGATCACTTCAATAGCGCGGTCATAGTGACCGCTGTCCTGAAAGATGCGGGCGGTTTCAGGGGCAGCCCAACTTCCCTTCTCCTCGAGAGCGGCAGCCTGCAACTCACGAGAGGCAGCGTCGATGAGCGCGCCATTTGCCAGTAGCTGCGCTTTTTGTACGCGCAGATTGTCGGCGGGCACTTCGTCATCTTCGATCCTGGTGGCAGGCAGAGGCGGAACTCGATCCAGGATGTCGCAATGTGCGGGATCGTCGGAAGGCTTGAGCGTCTTGATGCGCCCGCGCGCCAGTTCGGCGTAATAGTAATTTCGGAAGCGGTCAGAAATTTTCTGATAGAAGGCGCGGGCCTTGGTGAGATCGTTTTCTTCCTCCGCCAGGCGCGCGCGCCAATAGAGCGCAGCCGGAATCTCGCTGGAGGCAGGGTAGAAGGTAATCTGTTCTTCGAATTGCCGGGCGGCCTCTGCGTTGTCGCCTTTGCGCAGCGTCAGCCACGCCGCTTTCCAATGCGCATACGAGGCACGGCTTCCGGTGGGAAAACGCTGCTGCAGCTCACGGTACGCATCAACGGCCTTGTCGTAATCGCGATGCAGCAAGTACATGTTGCCGGCGGAAAGCAGCGACTGCTCCAGCCAAGGGCTGGTGGGCGCCGATTCGCGCAGTTGTCCTAAGACGCGGAGGAACTCGTTCTCGTCGTCCGAACCGCGGGCAATCTCGCCCAGTATCCACAAGCGCTGCGCGCTCATCTCTCCCGTAGTCTCGGGCATGGAATTCACGACTTGCGTGGCTTCCTTGCCGCGGCCGCTGCGCTGCAGAGCGGTGGCGAGCGCCAACTGCACGTCGAGACGTTCGGTTGAACCAACTTGGTTCAGCAAGTCGCGATATTCATCTGCGGCATCGCTGTAGCGTCGCGCTTTGGGACGCTGGCCCCCAGCTTCTTCAATTCCGCGCCTGCCTGGTCGGCTTCAGCGCTCGTGGGCATGTTGTAATACACGTTGTGCAGCGCGGCGGAAGCCTTGGCGATCTCACCGGCCGCTTCGTAAGCGCGACCAACAGCCAGTGCCACGTCGGCACGCGCAGGCTGCCGATCTTTTTCCAGAACTGCTATGGCATCTTGAGGCCTGCCTTCGGCTAACAATGCGCTGGCATACGTCACATGGGCATCGCGGATCAGCAAGGAGTCGGGATATTTTTCCGAGAAATCCGCCAGCGTGGCCACCGCTTCTGCGCTGTGCCCAGCTTGCAGATGGGCGGTGCCAAGGTAGTAGGTCACATATTCACCAAGCTCGCCCGCGGATGCTTTGGCTCGTGTCAGTGGCTCAATGGCCTTGGCGTAATCATGATCCACAATATGCGCATAGCCTG
>QIAS01000477.1:0-3524 GCA_003225615.1 Acidobacteriota bacterium
CTGGCCAGGTGCAAGTGGGCGTCGTTGAACCCCGGCATCACGAAGCTTCCGCCGAGTTCGATGACCTGAGTGTCCGGCCCTTTCAGCTTCATGATGTCTTGGTTGGAGCCAATTTCCTGGATCCGGTCGCCATGGAGGGCGATAGCTTCGACGCGCTTTATCTCATGGAACGAAGATCCTCCCGCCACGCCGGTGTACACGTTGCCGTGCAGAAAAATGATGTCGGTCCGGGATTGCGCGGGCTGCTCTTGCGCGGGAACTTCGTGGGACTGAATCATACAAAGGAAGGACAACAGGCAAAGGGCTGTCGCAAGATTCATTCACCGGCCCCGGCGAGTGCAAGCAGGGTGAGCAAGATGCGTTTGAGTCCCAGCTCGCGTCCGCTGCAGTCAAACCACTCCTGCAGAGTGTGTGCCCCTCCGCCAGAACCGCCGCCACCAATGGCAACGGCTTCGCGTCCGAGGGACAGTGGCACGTTAGCGTCGGTGGAGGCACGTTGCACCTGTGCCACATTCCCCAACTGGGCATCCACCGCGCGAATGACCTGCAGGATACGGGCGTCTGCCTCCAGTTCTCCCGCCGGACGATTCCCAATTCCCACGAATTCACAATTTACACCGAAGGGCCGGCGCGAGGATGAACGAGCTTCCGCGGCCTCTGTCTCCTCCGCGATGGCCTCATCCAGAGCAACCCGCAAAGTCCGCTCCAGGCGCTCCATCTCAGGAGTGGAAGTGGAGCGGATATCCACCCGCATGCTGGCCGACTCGGGGATGGAATTGACCGAAGTTCCACCGCGAATCACGCCGATGTTGAAAGTAGTTTTTGGTGTCGCAGGAACCTGAACGTGAGTGAAAGCCTGGATGGCGCGAGCCAGAACCACAATTGGATTTGGCGCGCCGAAGTCACTCCAGGAATGGCCGCCGGGGCCACGTACGATCACTTCAAAGCGGCGGCTGCCCAGGGCTTCCGCCACAACCGTGTCGGAGCCGGCGCCATCGAGCACCAGCGTGTGAGCCAGGGAATCCTTCCAGCGAGGAGCAGAAAAGACGTGGCGCATGCCACGCAGGTCGCCTTCGCCCTCCTCGCCAACATTGCCGATGAAAAGAATCGGCATTCCATGGTGAATACGCACGCAACAGAGCGCGGCTGCAACTGCGAGCATGGCAGTCACGCCGGCGCCATTATCGGAAACGCCCGGCCCGTAAAGGCGGGTACCTTGTTGGCGTATGTTCAAGGGCGTGCCTGCGGGGAAAACCGTGTCAATGTGGGCGCTGAGCGCAACGTATCTGCGGCCGAATCCGGGATGTGCGCCGAAGACATTTCCCACGTCGTCAGTGTGGACATCATCCAGCCCGAGTTCTTGAAAACGTTCTGTCAGCCACGCTGCGCGCGCGGTCTCGCCGAACGGAGGCGCGGGTATGCGGGCCATCTCCAGTTGCCAGTGTGCCAACTGCGGCTCTTGCACGCGAAACCAGTTGTAGGCGGAGCGCAGTTCGGGAGAAGCGGCCAGGCGAGCGACTTCCTGCTGAACCGAGGGCGGTGCTTCTGCCAGTTCCGGGCGTGGGGTCGGGGCCATTTGGGTCGAAAAATCAATGATGGCACATCTTACAACGCCGGCCTGGAAGTTTGGGTTGGATTTGCCGGAACTAAGGCCACGTGGGGACGGTCGCCCTTCAGCTTCGCTCAGGGCATGGTCTCGGCGACATGCAGGTCGTAAAGGCGGTTGTGGTCATGCAGACAGCATTGCAGTACTACGTCGCGAGCCCATTCGGGCGGATGTTTCGCCCGTGGGTGATGAAGCGGAAGCTTTGCGCCTCTTTGCAGGTGCGGGAGCTTGCGGCGGTAGAAAGTCATCGTGGCGAAGGCTCGCCGTCATCGTGGCGAAGGCTCGCTTCGCTCGCTGGGACGGCCGAAGGGCGACCGTCTCCACGTGGTCAATGGCATTCTGGTTCCTGTGCTTACTTGGACTTTGTTTGTGCCACCGGATGCAGGCACTCCAGAATTTCTGCTTCGCTCAACGTGTGGTCGGAAGATTTGGCGCGCTTGTAGATGCGCTCGACTACATCATCGGTGGCGGGAATGTTGTGACGTTCCAGCCAGAACAGCACGTTGGACCTGCCGCTCATCGGGCCAATATCAATGATCTGCTCCAGGCCGAAAACGTGCGAGGGCACGCCGGTGTAAACGGTGTTCGCCAGTTCGACGTCGAGGCATCTTCTCCCACCACGGGATAGTTCACGGGAATGGGAACTCCTGTGGCGCGGGAGACGGCCTGGCAGTAGGGCTTGAGCTTGGTGAGATCCTGCTCGGTCCAGGGCGGAATGCCCATCAGCTTGAGGTTGACGAGCATCTGGTCCATTTGCGTGTTGCCGACTCGCTCGCCGATGCCCAAGGCACAAGCGTGTACGCAATCGGCGCCCGCAACCAATGCCGCCAGGGAGTTGGCAATGGCCAGTCCGCGATCACAGTGGCCGTGCCAATCTACTCGAATCTTTTCGCCCGAGGGTTTTACTACTTCATCAAGAATGAAGCGCACCAGCGCGAACGTGCCCATGGGGGTGGCGTGCCCGGCAGTGTCGCAGATCACGATGGCACGGGCCCCGCAATTGATGGCGGCCGAGTAAAGTCGCTTCACCGTTTCGGGATCGCAGCGCGTGGTGTCTTCGGTGACGTACATTACGCTGAGGCCGAGCGAGACGGCGTACTTGACTGCCTTCTCGGTTGTCTGCAGCAGGAAGTCGTCTGTCCAACCTTCGGTGTAGCGGCGGATGGGGCTGGAGCCGAGAAATGCGGCGGCCTCTATGGGAAGGCCGGTTTTCTGCACAATCTCGGCGATGGGGCGGATGTCGTTCTCATGCGTTCGCGCCGCGCAGTTGGCGCGGATCTTCATTTTGTGATTAATAATTTCGCGGGCGAGCGCGGTGGTGTGTTCCACCGCCCGCGGCCCGGCTCCGGGCAGACCAAGGTCGAGGGAGTTGATACCCAGCGCCTCCATCAGGTGGAGGATTTCAATCTTTTCCTCGATGGAAGGATCGCGGACTGAGGGCGACTGCAGGCCGTCGCGTAGAGTTTCGTCATTGAGGAGAACTTGTCCAGCGGGACGCAGGGATGCGGGGTGGATTCGATTCCAATCGTAGATGAGGTCTGAAGTCTTCACTTGCTGGATCGCGGAGCGCTTCAGCATTGCGGTACTGCTTATTTTGCCGATTCGGCTTCAGCGGCTGAAGTGTGTTGCCTCGCTATTTGCCGTCCTTGGGCGGAACCGTCAGCCCGAACACCGAAATTTGCCCTTGTCCTGCCACATTGATGCCCTGCACGTCTTCCGGGTTGGGCAGGTACAAGGTCTTGCAATATTCGCAGCGATAGACTTCGGCGTCAGGTCCCCAGGCTTTGGCTACGTCGCCACATTCCTGCTCGAGCACGTCAGTCATGTAGAACCAGCGCTTGAGATGCCCGCCGCAGAACTTTCCCTTTGCGTCCTTCTCATTGCAGGAACGTTGCCGCACTTTCTTTATTTTTACTTT
>QIAS01000477.1:3705-5062 GCA_003225615.1 Acidobacteriota bacterium
TCCATAAGACTATAATGGCGCGCCAATGGCTCTCAGCCCCGGGACCAAGCTCGGACCCTACGAAGTAGTCTCGCCCGCTGGTGCGGGCGGAATGGGCGAAGTCTACCGCGCGCGCGACTCACGGCTTAACCGCGAGGTCGCGATCAAAGTTCTGCCGGCCCAGTTCTCTCGCGATCCCGACCGCGTATCTCGATTCCGCCAGGAGGCGCAGGCCGCGGCGGCGCTCAACCATCCCAACATTCTGGCTATTCATGATTTTGGCGAGCACGATGGGTCTGTGTACATCGTGGCGGAGATGTTGGAGGGCGAGACTCTCCGCGAACGAGTTCGCGCCGGGGCGCTCTCGACGCGGAAAGCCGGGGATTACGCGGAGCAGACGGCGCGAGGCTTGGCGGCAGCGCATGAGAAAGGCATCGTCCACCGCGATTTGAAGCCGGAGAATATCTTCATTACGCGCGACGGGCGGGTGAAGATCCTCGATTTCGGTTTGGCGAAGCTCACCCGTCCCGAAGGCGTACCCCCAACCGATGCCGCCACTTTAGCCTCGCAAACCGAGCCTGGGGTTGTGATGGGCACAGTCGGTTACATGTCTCCGGAACAGGTACGGGGTCAAACCGCTGACCATCGATCAGACCTGTTCAGCTTCGGGGCGATTCTCTACGAGATGCTTTCCGGGCGTCGGGCTTTTCACCGCGATAGTTCGGTCGAGACCATGAGCGCGATTCTGAAAGAGGACCCGCCGGAACTCACTGAAACCAACCGTAGCATGCCGCCTGCCATGGAACGCATTGTGCGGCATTGCCTGGAGAAGAATCGCGAAGAGCGCTTCCAGTCAGCGCATGACGTGGCCTTCGCCCTGCAAAGCCTGTCAGGAAGCGCAAGCCAGCCAGTAGCCATCTCGGGCAAGCGGCCGACGCGGAACGGAACTCGCGTTGCTGCGATCGTAGTGGTTTCCCTAGTCGCCGTCTGTGGAGCGTTCCTGGCAGGATGGTCGCTGAAAAAGACGCCCTCGCCGACGTTCAAACCGCTCACCTTCCGCCGAGGGACAGTGACCGCGGCGCGCTTTGCCCCCGACGGGCAGAACGTCATTTATTCCGCAGCATGGGAAGGCAGTCCGCATCCCAAGCTCTTCAGCACGCAAACTGAGGGGGTGCTTTCGCGTCCTCTGGATATCGGCGATTCCGACGTGCTGTCGATTTCTCCGCGGGGCGAAATGGCGCTGCTGCAGCACTGGCGGCGCAACTGGGGTTGGCAGAGGAGTGGGATGCTGGCACGCATGTCGCTCGGCGGGGGTGGCCCAAAAGAGGTGCTGGACGGGGTTCAGGATGCGGATTGGAGCAATGACGGCAGCAAAATG
>QIAS01000027.1:0-2399 GCA_003225615.1 Acidobacteriota bacterium
TCCCGCTCATTGAAAGCCCACATCCTGCTGCTGCTCATCACCCTGATTTGGGGCGCAACCTTCGTCATCATCAAGAACGCTCTCACGGATGTCTCCCCGCTATTCTTCAACGCCGTACGCATGTCGCTGGCCGCAATCACGCTCGTTCTCGTCTTTCATCGCGACCTCCGCAAGCTGACCAAAAGCTCGCTGCTGTACGGCGTAATTATTGGCGTTCTCCTCTGGTTCGGCAACGAACTCCAGACTGTCGGACTCAAATACACCACACCTTCTAAATCCGCATTCCTTACTGGCATGTCCGTAGTGTTGGTGCCGGTTTTTCTGGCTGTTTTCTGGAGACGTAAGATCAACCTATGGAGTTCGGTCGGCGTTTCGTTGGCTTTTCTTGGGCTGTACCTGCTCACCGTTCCAAGCGGCGGCTCCGGCCTGAACTTCAAAAGCATGAATCACGGCGACCTGCTTACCTTGATCGCTGCAATCGTCTTCGGTTTTCACATCAATAGTTGGCGACAGATCGCTATAATCCAGACCGCCGTCGCCGCGCTCCTGATGATTCTGGCGGTGCCAGTGGCGGAAAAAGCTTGGGTGATTTGGTCGCCACGGGTAATAACCGGCATTTTTCTGACGGGATTCTTGAGCCTGGCGCTCGCATTCTCGGTTCAGGCGTGGGCCCAGCAATTTACTCGAGCCACGCACACCGCTTTAATTTTCTCTCTTGAGCCGGTTTTCGCTTCCATGACGTCGTTCCTCTTCCTTGGAGAGCGACTGGGTGGACGTGCCGCACTTGGCGGACTCTTGATCCTTGCCGGCGTGCTTATCTCAGAGGAAAAGGGCGCTACCGAAACAATAGCTGTTGCGCCAGACCATGCAGCTGTCCCGCAGAACCCAAGGAGAAGAAATCGTGATATCGCTCAAAATCGGTAACGTTTTCGTAACTTTCTGCGTCTAACCATAGTAAGTTCCCATTTTTGGTAGGTCGGCCTGCCTTAAGGCGAACAGGTATAATCGACTTTCGCATTCTCTCGGAGGAAGTAACTTATGGATTCGCGCGCAAGCGCCTTCT
This sequence comes from Acidobacteriota bacterium, assembly GCA_003225615.1. GTDB lineage: Bacteria > Acidobacteriota > Terriglobia > Terriglobales > Acidobacteriaceae > QIAS01. The sequence goes on from QIAS01000027.1 coordinate 1,064, forward strand.
GGGTGCGTTTCAAGGCGAATCGTCTCGCCTACACTCTCACAATTCTGGCTACGCTCACAGTGGGCATCCTCATTGGCACAGTTGTTTCTTCTGGTGTTAAGGGCAAGGAGGGGCAATCTGTGAAATCGTCAGATGCGACTCCCCTGACTGTGCCTGCGCCGCAGCAACTATCCAATGCCTTTTCCCAGATTGCCAAGCAACTGGAGCCCAGCGTGGTAAACATCAGCACTGAATCAACCGTTAAGAACCCGCATCGCCGCCGCGCTCGTCCCGGTCAAGGCCAAGGCCAAGGTCAAGGCCCGGGCGATGACGACAATCCCTTTGAAGATTTCTTTGACAAGTTTTTCGGCGGCCAAGGCGGCCCTGGTGGTGATGGCGGCAGCATCCGCGAGCGTTCCCTGGGTTCCGGCGTCATCGTCGACGCCAAGGGCTACATCGTGACTAACCGTCACGTTGTGGAGAAGGCAGATCGCATCCGGGTTCGCTTCCAGGATGATCCGCCTGGGGTCCAGCATGATGCCAAGGTCATCGGTACCGATCAGGAGACCGATCTGGCAGTGATCAAAGTTGACAGCAACAAGGGTTTACCCGCCGCCAAACTGGGCAATTCCGATAGCATGCAGATTGGCGACTGGGTACTCGCTTTTGGGAGTCCTTTTGGCCAGAGCGGAACCGTCACCGCCGGAATCGTTTCCTACAAAGGCCGCAACATCGTTCCGAATCGCCAGTTCCAGTCCTTCATCCAGACCGACGCCGCTATCAATCCCGGCAACTCGGGTGGCCCGCTCGTAGACATGCAAGGAGAGGTTATTGGCATTAACACCGCCATTCTTACGGATACCAATGCTTACGCTGGCGTCGGTTTTGCGCTTCCCTCCAATACCGTCGTGCAGGTTTACAACCAGCTGATTGGGCCGGAACATCGGGTTTCCCGAGGCTCCATCGGCGTGACTTTCGGAGCTCAGCAGAACCCGGCGATCGCTCGGGTATATGGCGTAAACGCCGGTGTGACGATCCAAGACGTCGTAGCCGGCAGTCCAGCCGATCAGGCTGGCCTCAAAGTGGGCGACACGATCACCGCTGTGGATGGAAAAGAAGTAAAGACTGGCGACGATCTGGTTTCCGACATCGCCAGCCGCAAGCCCGGGAGCAAAGCCAAGCTGAGCTTTGTCCGCAACGGCAAAAAAGAAGAAACTACAGTCACCATCGCCGACCGCCAGAAACTCTTCGCTACTCGCCTCGGCGAGGATGAGGAGGGTAACGACCAGGAAGAACCCAAGCCGAGCAAGTTCGGCCTGACAGTGCGGCCCCTGACGCCGGAAATCGCAGACCGGCT
>QIAS01000027.1:2431-3873 GCA_003225615.1 Acidobacteriota bacterium
TTCCTTTGCCGAGGACGTCGGACTGAATCGTGGCGACGTGATCCTGGAGGTCAATAAGCAGCCGGTCAACAGCCTGGACGATTTCAACCGCATTGAAGGCAGCATGAAGAGCGGTCAGGATGTTGTTTTCCTGGTCCGCCCAAGGGGCTCCAGCCGGCAGGACGGTACTATCTTTCTGGCCGGTACACTTCCGTAACGTAGTATTGACCCAACGAACACTTGGCACCCCCGCCCGGATTAAGGGATCATGGAGTGCCCGTTCCGTTGGGTGGTTATTTTGGTTGGGTGATTTGGGGTTCGGTGCAGGATACTTCTGTAGAGACGCGGCTCGCCGCGTCTCAAGCCTGAGGCGAATGCTTTGCATTTAGAGAGCTCATTTTCGAGAAAGTTATTTGGCGCTGCCTGCGCTCTGTTCCTAATGTGCGCCCTGGCCCTGGGACAGACCAGTGATACCTCCGCCGCCAGCGCCAAGTCAAAGAGTTCCACCAAGAAATCAGCCAGCTCTCAGACAACAAAGTCCAGTACTCACAAACGCAGGAAAACACGTAAAGCCAGTTGGCGCCGCGGCCAGCAGAAGGCCGATCCCCAGCGCGCTCGCGAGATTCAGGAAGCGCTAATTCGTGAGCACTATCTTAAAGGAACGCCTTCCGGCCGTTGGGATGACGCCACCCAGAGCGCAATGCAGCGCTATCAGGCCGCGAATGGCTGGCAGACGAAGACGGTTCCCGATGCCCGCGCCCTCATCAAACTCGGACTTGGCCCCAGTCACGACCACCTGCTCAACCCCGAAAGCGCCATGACGACAGCACCCCAACCGCGTAGCGCCAACAGCGCCCCCACAGATTCTTCGCATAGCCCTGCACAACAGAAGTAGGCGGCTCCCGGCTACCGGCTTCCGGACCACAACTTGAGGGACTTTCCGGACCGGGTTTCAAACATTGACGATTCCCAGCGAGAAAACGCCGACAGCCTTGCAAACTGAAAGCACAAGCAGGGTGCCCGGGTGACGGCTCGCTACTTCCCCACCGGCTTGGGAAAATAAGGCAAGGGCTCCCCACTAATTACGGCGCGCGGATTATCCTCCACCAAAGCCTCCGCGATCTCTCGGCCGCAAATTTCCGTCGCCGCATCCCGCCCTTCGGAAAGATTCGGAATGCGATGGTTCGCGTCATGCGCGTCGCTGGCCAGCACGTGCACTGCCCCACGCTCCAGCAACCATTTGGCCATAGACTGCGCCTTCTCACCCCAGTCACCGGTCAGCGCTGATGCCGTGACCTGTATCCCGCATCCTTGCTCCACCCACTCCACTACGCGTTGCGCAGTCCGCTGCAGAATTGGATTGCGCTCCGGGTGGGTTATCAAGGGGGTGATTCCCTTGTTCCCCAATTTCACAAAGCAATCGGTAAGCTGCGCCGGAATGCTGTAATTGCTTAGCTCGACCA
>QIAS01000027.1:3908-12494 GCA_003225615.1 Acidobacteriota bacterium
CAGATTGTCATAAGAGAGATGAAAGTCGCATCCCAGGCTCAGTTTGGGCGAGCCGCCCACCAGTTCGCGAAGCCGCACCAGCGCTCTGACTAAGGATTCACGATCGTACTGGTAGCGATCGTTGGCGTGAGGGGTCGCCACAATGTGCGTGATGCCGTCGGCCACCGCCAACCGGCACATCTCCCGTGAGACGTCCCAGGACTTGGGTCCGTCATCTACCTCGGGCAGGACGTGACAATGGATATCGATCACGTTGGGTTAACCGTAGCAAAGCAATGCGCGTGATTCAAACACATTCGCTGCTGGGGGCGCGGTTTGAATGCATCAAGCAGCCACTCACGTCCCCCCGAGCAGCAGGCGCATGCGATACCGTTCGCAAGGGCACAGCCGCCGGGCGCGCCTTCAGTAGTAAAGATCCGGCGGGCCTTTGTACTCCTGGAGGGAGTTGCCGCCGTCGATGATAATCAGCTGGCCGGTGATATAGGACGCGGATTCCGACGCGAGAAACGCGATAGCAGCAGCGACTTCGTCGGGGCGGCCGGGACGGCCGACGGGAGTATTTCTTCCAGCGATGATTTCATAGTCCGGCGAGGACGCGGTTTCGATCCAGCCCGGGGCGACCGCATTCACAGTGATTCCCTTGCGGGCAAGCTCGAGCGCGAGACTGCGAGTCAGCCCAACCATCCCGGCTTTGGCTGCACTGTAGGCGGTTTCGCGAGGATTGGTGACAATTGGGCCGGTGACCGAAGAGACGTTCACAATACGCCCATAGTTCGCTTTCAGCATAAAAGGCAGCACCGCTTTGCTGACGTTGAAAGCTGTCTTGAGGTTGATGGCGATGCCGTAATCCCAGTCTTGTTCAGGAAGTTCGGCCAAAGGCAAAGAGGTGGTCTCGCCAGGACTGCCAACCTGAGTCATGCCCGCATTATTGACGAGGATGTCCAAAACGGCCGTATCGCGCGAAGACTTCACCAACTAGCGCGTGAGTGCGTGCGTGATCCCGCAGGTCCGCGGGCAAAGCAAAGACATCGGCGCCCTCCGCGGCGAGTTCGCGGGCACGCTCCCCGATTCTTTCTGTTGTGGAAGTGATTGCGATTTTCGACCCCTGTTGTGCCAATAAACGAGCAGTTGCGAAGCCTATTCCCTGCGGGCTGCCTGCACCCGTGATGAGCGCCACTTTCCCGGAAAAGTTCATCTTTTTGATTTCACCAGGTTAAATTCGATCGCTGTGGTACACGGCGGAGTTCTTCTCCAATGCAACAATAATTTGAAATGGCATGAATGGCTACATCGCGGTCGCTCACAAACAACCTCCTTATAGTGATACGAGTCACTGCACACAATTCGAAGTTCGAGTATTTATGAGACGTAAGAACTGCGAGGGGTGTGCCATGTACGACAGCTTATTCTTCGCTACTTTCGATCCGGTCTACGTTAACGCGCCGGACATCTGCGACGTCTGCATCAAGCAGCCACCGATGTTTAATTACGAATACTGCATTGAAGAACCGGGTGGTCAGAGGCAGTACATAAAGGGTTTCTGCTGCGCCGCCTGTGCCGAGGGCCTGCTCAAGAAATTGAAAACCAGAGAGGCCACGGAATGGGCCCACGAGGAGGCCGAACTCGAAGCCGATAACGTGGACGTAACCGACTTTCAGAAGCGTCGTTTAGCTACTTTTGGCAGGAATTAGCGATAGCAGCAGGCGGATGTGATCGTTCATATCACGGCGCCTTGGGCGTCTCGGGACGCTCCTATGTCGGCAACCTACGCGCCTATCTCATACTGAGTTCATTGGGATGCCGACGCATGGCCGCGCGCCATGCGTCGGCATTTCTCGCTACTTACTTGTTAGCGGCAGCAGGGTCAGGCTGTTTGACTGCCGGTTTTTTGTCAGTTGCTTTAACTGGGATTGGCTTGGCAGCTGTCCCGGGTGCCGGTTTTGCAGCCGGAGCAACGTTTGACTTGAGAGCAGCATTACTCACTGCATTCTTGGGTGCCCCAACCGGAGCAGCGGCGGTGCGTACCGCGGCAGTGCCGGTAATATTGGCAGTTCGATTGACAGCAGCCCCGGCCATAGGCCCTTTGCCCGCTACGCCTGCGGCTTGAGACTTAACTCCTGGCGTGCCCGGCGTGCCATTTCCGCTAGCAGCCGCGTTTCGAACTGGGACGGTGGAAGCAGGTGCGACACCGCCTGCAGCGTAGCTAGCCTTCCCAGGTGCGGCGCCTTTGCCCGTGCCTGCCCCGGCAACGTTGGAGGCCGGCGCGCCGCCCGACGAAGGGAATGCCGCGCTGCTTGTCCCTGGCGAAAGGCTAGGAAAATTCAAGTTGTACTGCCGCACTGGGATCGCCATGGCACCGTTCTGCGCCTGCAGCTCGTCGATGGTGAAGTTGTAGGTGTATCCAGTGCCGACCGGGCTTTCGTTGCCGCGGGCGCGCGCGACCGAGAACATAGCGTTGCCGGTCTGGCCGGGGCCGAGCACGAACTGCGAGTCGGTCTGATTGCCCCGGTCGATGCCCATGCCTTGGAGCTGGCCCGGGTTACCGCCCGCGCCCTGGTAGGTGCTCCCGTTGTTGTCCACCATGACCATCGAGCCGTCGTGGTAGGCGATGATCAGCGGCTGGTCCGTCGCGTTGTGGAACTGGACGTTCATGCGTATGATGTGCCACGGCCCCTGCTGACTCGGCGTCATCTGCGAGACGATGGCCTGGAATGGGCCGGCGTGGAGGCGGCTTGATCCGCAGGAACCCGCGCCACCCCCGCTAAAAGCTGCGTTTCCCTGGCTACCGCCCCCGGGGAGTTGCTGCACCTGCTGTTGTGCTCCCTGCACCTGCTGCTGCGCTCCTTGCACCCCTTGCTGCACCTGCTGCGTTCCCTGCTGCACCGTGTTCTGGCCCTGCTGGGCGGTGTTCTGGACCGTGTTCTGGCCCTGCTGCGTCGCATCCTTAATCTTTTGCCAGAAGGTCTTCTTCTGCTGGGGCTGCTGCTGGCTCTGCTGCTGGGGCTGCTGCTGGCTCTGCTGTGTTTGGTTTTGCTGCCCCTGGGTCTGGTTCTGCGCGACCGCGGCGACCGAGACGGCTGCCAGGGTGGCGATTATGACGACGATCCGCATTGAATTCCTTGTGTGCATGTTCCTCTCCTCCAAAGTGTGAAATTCTGCACTGCTTCCCCTCAAACGACTACGCCGCCGCTTTCTGAGAGCTTTCGAATTTCTTTCCTTCCACGCCTCTCGCCACCAGGAATTGCTTCGTGCTCAAAGCGGCAAAATAAAGCGCAACCGAGACTGACAGGTAAGTACCCAACCCGAGCGAAATCGCTTTCATCATTTCGTCTTGAGCTTGCCTCTGCAGGTTTCCGTAAGCGCCGTCAATTGGGCCTCCTAAAGAACTCTGCATATTGCTGCGAACCATGATTCCGACGAGCAGCATGAAAGCTAAAGGCAGCAGCCCGCCTAATACCGCACGCTTATCCTTCCAGAAGTGGTGAAGGAACGGACCAGCAGCAGCCACGATGGCAACCAACCCATAGAAGCCGGAACTGGGGGTCGTGTGGCGTTCCAACGTCTGGAACAGATTGCTGGAGTTCAAACTGCCCAGGACTTGCCAAAATGTGAATTCCAGCTTTCCGAGAAAAGGCAGTTGAACAGACATGGCGGTAAGGAAAGACCAGGAGAGAATGAGTAACCCGGCCGCCACCAGTTGCGGCAGTCCGAACTTGGCGACCATGGTCGAAGCCAGTGCGGCTCCTCTTTTCTTAGCCGCCGTTAGAGCGACTTCCATCTGCTCCGTGGCGATCTGGGATTCCGGTACGGCTGTAATCCCGCTGATCTTGCCCTGCGAATCGAATTCCAGATCCACCACCAGCCCCGGCGTTGGCGGAACGTCGGATTTCCACACACCTTCCAGAAGAAACTGGTATTGCTGCCCCTCCACCATCAACAAACCGGGGCCAGCATGTGGATCGCGCAAAACCTTCCCTCTTTTTGACATACTCCCCTCCTCTGCAAGTCGAAGAAGTAGAAAAGTCTCCGGGGATACATCGCGGGGTTCGGCCTTTGTTGATGGAGCCCGAAGTGTACACCCCAGCACAAGCCCTGGCAGCTTTTTAAGTGCTGCCCTTTACTCGCATTGCGCAAAGCTGCAAGAAAAACCGTCAAGGACAGGGAAAAAAATGTTGGCGGAAATAAAAAGCGTTTTCATCAATCGCGAGCAGTTGGGGTACAGAAGCTCACTGACCCGCAAGATCCACAACAACTGGCGAGTGGGAGTAACGCACAGCACCTGAGTTTGACTCGATCGATGCAGGGGTATACCCGAAAAGCGTGGTTCAGTTCCGTACCCTACAGAAACAGAAAGCAGTTGTAGGAGTGCGCCCTCGGTGGTAGCATTCCGCGATTCCCGAAGGGCGATGCGTGCTCGGCGCGAGCCCATACCGCATCCGGAACTCCCCCAATCGCGCCAAGCCCCAGGAAAAACCTGTTATGCAGCTTCCAGATTCTGGCAAGGGGAACCTATCTGTGCAGGGTGACTTACTTTCTCCTGGCGCGGCTGCGATGTCAGAGGAGCGCCGGGCGCTGAACGATCTGTTTAGCCTGACTTATGAGGAATTGCGCCGGCTGGCCTCCAGCGTAAAACGAGGCGACCCAAGCGCAACCCTCAACCCTACTGCACTGGTCAATGAAGCCTGGCTAAAGTTGGCCAACTCGCCGCATGTGGGTTCTGCTTCGTGCCTGCACTTCAAGCGAATCGCCGCCCGCGCCATGCGTCAACTCCTGGTCGAGGCCGCCCGGCGCCGCAATTCCCACAAACGGGGTGGAAGCGAGGACGTGAAGTTCATTACCTTTGACGAGTCCCTGGCGCAAGCCGCAAGCTGCGGAAAGGAACTACTCGCGCTGGATTCTGCTCTGGAAGAATTGGGTCGCATTCAGCCGCGCCAGGCCATGATGGTAGAGAGTCGTTTTTTTGGGGGCCTTGACATCACCGAGACAGCAACTTTGCTCGGCGTCTCCGAAGCCACGATTCTTCGCGATTGGCGAGCAGCCAAAGCCTGGCTCGCCCACTCGCTTCGCGAAGCTCACTGATCCGCACAAGGTTTACAGCCCGGCCAAGGAAATTGACGATGGACAGTACGCAGTGGGAGCGAATGCAAGCGCTGTTTCACCAAACAGCGGACCTGCCGCATGGCGAGCAGCAGGCCTTCCTTAAGTCTGCCTGCGGCGGCGATGCACAGCTTATGGCCGACGTAATGGCTATGCTGGACGCGGATGCGCGGGAAGCCTCTGTACTCGACAGTAGCGTCGCGCAGGTCGCGAATCAAGTACTCTGCGAAGACTCTCCGCCGCTAGCCTACCGGGAGTTCGGCCCCTATCGGGTGATCCGAGTGCTGGGCGAAGGCGGTATGGGAGTGGTTTATCTAGCCGAGCGCAAGGATCTGGGCAGCCTGGTCGCGATCAAGGTCTTGCGCGATGCATGGCTCTCGCCAGCGCGGCGTGAACGTTTCGCCAGCGAGCAACGGACGCTGGCGCAACTCAATCATCCCTCCATCGCTCGACTCTACGATGCCGATGCACTCGCCGACGGCACTCCGTGGTTTGTTATGGAGTACGTAGAAGGTTCACCCCTCACCGAGTACTGCACACGACATCAGTGCTCGATTGAGGAGCGGTTGCAATTGTTTCGCGCGGTGTGTGAGGCCGTGCAGTACGCGCATGGAAACGCGCTGATCCACCGCGACCTGAAGCCCTCCAACATTCTGGTGAAGGAAGACGGCGCTATCAGGCTTCTCGACTTCGGCATCGCTAAGCAACTGGAGAGCCTGGATGCATCAGCAAATCAGACTCTGACGGGCTTACGGCTGATGACACCCGCCTATGCTGCTCCTGAACAAATCCGGGGCGATCGAGTGGGCATTCACACCGACGTTTACTCCCTCGGAGTCATCCTGTTTGAGTTGCTGGCAGGCCAGCTCCCATTTGATCTGTCGAACCTCACGCCGGCGGAGGCTGCCACCATCATCACCGAGCATGAACCAGGCAAGCCTTCTTCCATGGGAAAGCTCAAAAGTACGGTTCCGGGCGCGGCGTCCGTCGGCAAGATTGCGTGGGGTGATTTGGATGTCCTTTGTCTCACCGCCATGCATAAGGATCACCAACGGCGGTACCGATCAGTTGAGGCGCTAATACGAGACGTTGATCACTATCTCAAAGGAGAGCCGTTAGAAGCCCGGCCCGATAGCTTGCCCTACAAGTTGGGCAAGTTTGTCAGGCGCAATGAACGTGCCGTCTCCTTGACTGCCGCGGTGTTCGTGCTGGTGGTTGGAATGGTCGTCTTCTTTACAGTGCGTCTGGCAAAAGCGCGCAATACGGCGCTTGCCGAGGCTGCGCGGACACAGCGGATCCAGAAGTTCATGATGAATCTTTTCGAAGGCGGGGACGAGGCCGTCGGTCCTTCCGACTCCTTGCGCGTGGTGACGCTGGTGGATCGCGGTGTACTGGAGGCGAAAACTCTTAACAGCGATCCCAAACTGCAGTCTGAGCTGTATCAAAATCTTGGAAGTATTTATCAGAATCTGGGCAAACTTGTTCAGGCGGAGTCGCTCCTGCGGTCCGCTCTGGAGGAACGGAAATCCGTCTTTGGCTCCGACAGCCCAGAAACAGCCGAGACCTTAGTAGCGCTTGGGCTTCTTCGCGATGCGCAAGGACAATTCGAAGAAGCGGAGCGCCTGGTCCGTGAGGGCTTGGACATCAACAAGCGCAAATTGTCTCCGAACCACCCGGGTATTGCGAGGGCAACCAGCGCTCTGGGAAAAGTCCTGGAGGATCGCGGCGCTTATGATCCGGCCATACACGTTCTCGAAGAGGCAGTTCGGCTCCAGACCCCATCCGGCGGCCCCACCACCGAGCTTGCGGAAAGTCTCACGGAATTGGCCAACTCGCATTTTTACTCTGGTCATTACGCCGTCTCCGAGTCACTGAATAAGCAAGTGTTGGCAATGGACCGGCAGCTCTATGGTGAACGCCACCCTCACGTTGCCGACGATCTGATTAATCTCGGCGCCATCCAATACGATCTGGGACATTATGTCGAGGCGGAACGGTTTGATCGCCAGGCGCTCGATATTACTCAGTCCTTCTACGGTAAGAACCATCCCGCAACCGCTTCCGCCCTGACTATTCTGGGACGCACGCTGGTCTCGCAAGGGAAGATTGATGAAGCCGCTGGCATGCTGCGGGAAGCCCTTGGCATTGAGGAGCAGGTTTATGGCAAGGTCCACCCGCGCGTCGCGGGGACGCTCAATGAACTCGGCAAGATTGCCCAGCAACAGGGGAAGTTGGACGATGCCGAGGCCGATTTCAGCCGCATGGCCGAGATCTATCGCTCAATATACGCCGGGAAGCATTACTACATTGGCATAGCACTGAGTAATCTGGCGGGCGTATGGGTCGACCGCAAGAACTATGGCGAGGCAGAGCGACTCTTCCGGGAGGCGCTTCAGCTCTATTCCGAAACGCTTCCAGCCGGCCACCTCAACGTGGGAATCGCACGCGTCCGACTGGGACACGCACTCGTCCTTGACCATCGCTATCCGGATGCGGAGCCTGAGAGTCTAGCCGGCTATGAGATCTTGACAAAGCAACCCAGCGCGCCTGAGCGCTGGCTTCAGACTGCTCGTGCCGACCTCGCGCAGGAGTATGAAGCGTCGCATCAATTGGAAAAAGCGAAGAAGTTTCGCGCCGAATTGGCCCAAGGGGAGAAGCGTCCCCCGCTTGTCTCCGCCAAAAATTAAACCCGACTCAATGAGGAAGCGCTTCCATCCAAGCCGAGTTCCGCCGCAATCCCGCGCATCGCCGCAATACAAAACGCAATATGCTCTTCTAAATCCACACCCAACTCACTTGCCCCCGTGACGATGTCGTTCCGGTTCACGCTCCGCGCGAAAGCTTTGTCTTTCATTTTCTTCCGCACTGATTTCGCATCCACCTCCGCCAAAGACTTCCCCGGCTTAACCAGTGCCACCGCGGTGATGAATCCCGCCAATTCGTCACAAGCAAACAAGGCCTTCTCCATCGGACTCACCCGAAGTACGCCGGTATATTGCGCGTGCGACATGATCGCGTTGCGAATTTGCTCCGAATATCCGCGCTCTTTCAGAATTTCGTTTCCTTTGTAAGGATGGTCCTCCAGGCTCGGATACTTCTCATAATCGAAATCATGCAAGAGCCCAACCACCCCCCACAAATCTTCCTCGCCTCCCAGTTTTCGCGCGTAAGCCCGCATGCAAGCCTCCACCGCCAGAGCATGCTTGCGCAAACTTTCTGACTGGGTGAACTCAGTTAGTAACCCCCACGATGGCTCGCGATCATTCATGGTTTCTTACCTGTTTTCTCCTGCTTTTCGCCGGTTAGTTTCGGTTTTTCAATTGGTCGTTGTGTGTTTTTACCCAGATTTCTCTTGACATCCACAGGCTATCTACCGCAGATTACGCTGCAGCTTTGTAATGCACAAAAAAATGTGCATGGGAATAGCCTCCGCTCTGGCCACTCCCAAAACCTAGATGGCTACGACTCTTGCCCCGGTTGATTCTAGGG
>QIAS01000028.1:0-509 GCA_003225615.1 Acidobacteriota bacterium
GTACTCAGGCCGGCGATATGAACTATGCCGAGTGGCGGAAAGGAAATACCGCCGGAAGAACTGACCCGGTAATCTGTGGTGAAATCCTGGACCCCGAACATAGTGATCTGCAAAAGATCACCCATGCCAATGCGGAGATCCTGAGGGCTCCCGGACGGCGCCGCCGCTTTATGCGCGTTTTCAGTTTTGGAAGGTAATGCCGAGTCTCGCTCGGGTTGAGCGGTCACAGTCTGCGCGCTCGAACTCAGAGGGAGCAAGCAGAGGATTAACAATGGAAGACACAGGGTTCTATTCCTTCTAAACATTGTCACCCCTCCACGGATGGCTCGGTTGAAATTACTGAGTGGAAGCTGGAGAACTCAGTGCTGCCGGGGATGCTGGCGTCACAAGCTGCTGGCAGTGGCTCGAGTCCATTCTCGCCGCGGCGGTAGCCCCGTTGGCAGTGCGGGCAGGTTAGGAGTTCCTGCCCGACCAGCATCGGGATACGATTGGCGCAAATACACATCCAT
>QIAS01000028.1:614-4273 GCA_003225615.1 Acidobacteriota bacterium
TGGCGTTGGCACCTATCGTCGCGTTGGCCCGGATCAGGGTCTCCACCAGCGAGCCTGCTGATTTCTTGATGTAAGCGCGTGGGTTCGGGTCGTTGGTGAGCACACAATTGGGGCCGAGAAACACGTTGTCCTCAACTGTGACACCCGCCCATACGTTCACCCCATTTTTCACCGTTACGTTGTTGCCCAACGTGACGCCTTGTTCGATGTAACAGTGCTCCCCGATATTGCAGTCTCGGCCAATCCGCGTGTCTTTCATTACGTGCGCGAAAGCCCAGATGCGGGTGTTTTCGCCGATCTCCTCGGATTCAACCAAGGCGAGCGCATGGGCCATATACAAATTCCGGGATTGCACGATAGTCGCGGTTGTAGTCATCAGGCCACTCCTGCCATATCCATTAGCGCCGACACCTGCGGCGGCGTGCTAAAGGAGCTCTTGGCAACGCTTTCCAGGACTTGGACCACTTTTAGTCCGAACGCGCCGTCAGTATTAGGTCGCTGGCCGCTCGTGCTGCACTCGATGAAGTGCTCGACTTCGACGAGCAGGGGCTCCACATTGCTGAGACTGGGGGCTACCATGTTCCCAAGCCGGTAAGTAAGCTGGTACTCTCCGAATGATTCCGGTTGCTTCACCACCACGCCACGGTCATAAATCTTCACTTTTTCGCTAGGCTCGGTGTCGTCATACACAACCATTCGCTTGGAGCCGACGATGGAGGTGCGCCGCATCTTCTGAGGAGAAAGCCAACTGATTTCGATGGAAGCCACCACCCCACTGGGGAACTGCAGCCAGATAAAGGCCACGTCATTCTTGTCTTTTTGCACGCAGGCGCGTCCGAATGAGGTCCCCCAAACCGGCATTTCATTTAGCCAATGCAATAAGATTGAGACGTCATGAACCGCTAAGTCCCAGATGACATCAACATCTTTCTGGTACAGGCCCAGGTTCACACGAGACAAGCTGATGTAATGAATGTCTCCCAATGTCCCATCTTGGATGAGATTCTTCACTGCGATCACCGGTGGGCTGTAGATGAATGTATGGCCGGTCATGAGCGTGCGCCCTTGGCGCTCCGCTAGCACGACGAGTTCTTCGGCAAGACGCGAGCTGTGCGCGAGCGGTTTTTCGACCATTACGTGCTTGCCGTGGCGTCCACGCTGTCCCAAAGTTCGTTCATCGACGAGAAGCCCTTCAGCGAAGGGTAAGTTCGTAAGGCCTTGCCTAAACTTCGTGGGTTTGCATCGCAACAGGCCACAAACTCGCACTTCTCCGTCTGGTTCAGGGCACGCGCAAGATTGGGCCCCCAGTAACCGTAACCGATCAATCCGACTCTCATATTTATCCTACCTTTGCTAAAGAATTGAGGAGGGCTTGCTCTTTCTTCGCGTTTGATTCAACTACTGCGTCCAGGAACGGGGAGCGGACGCATTCCTGCAGCAGGTCAATATTTGGCATCACGCAATGCCCCCCGATATGGCCGGGGAAAATGTGTGTAGGAAGAAAATCAATTTCCTGAATGAAGGCGTTCATTTCGGCGAACGAACCACCATAGGATTCAGCAAAACGCTCGGCCTCTTGTGCCCAGCCGATGAGGATCCCCAGCCATGTGGTTTCCATGAGCTTGCTCAGTTCACCAATTTCTGGCGTGCGGAATGTATCAGTTTGGAATCCGGCAGCCACGAAGTGCTGCACTGCCAGCTTGGACACGCTTTCATCAACACCAGCTACGAATTTCTTGTAGCGGAGCAGGTCTTCCTGCATGCGGGCGTGCTTGCCGCGCACCGGGCTGTATGCGACCCTTGAGCCTGAGGCTTCATACACCCGGCGAGTCGTACCGGGCACAACCGTACTGTTGATGATCGTCAGGGCCGGCTTGTACCTGCGAATGTAAGCCGCAGTCGTACCCACGAAGTCGGGGATCTGGTAGGGATAACAGATGTGCATCGTCGAGCACGGAGCGCTAACTTCAACCGGCTCGATGTCGACTCCGATGCAGGCATAGCTGCGGCTAAGAATCTTCCGAAGCGGTGTTCCAATTTCTCCTTGGCCAACCACGATAACCACTGAGTCAGACACGAGAGTTTCTCCTTCTTTGTAACGGAATGGTTTTTCTTGACGAGAAATTAATACTGGCCGGTACTCAGCGTGTGTTTCCAGTCGAAGCCGGGAGTAAACTCGAGCGCCGATAACACTTTCTGGTAAGTGTGTCCATAATTCGGATCGAGCAGGCTTCTATTGTGCCAAAGCAAGGTAAAGACGCCCCCCACCAGCTTGCAACGCTCGACGCACTGCAGGAGCATTGCCAATGATCGCTCGGGCGATAGTCGCATGTAGTACGCCAATGTGACGTCCATCGCCAACAGCGGGATCTCCAACAACGCAATCTCACGATTTAGTTCCAGCGACCACGGGCGATACGGCACGCATGTCCCTGCCCGAAAACCGATGTGATCTGAAAAACCAACCGTGCTGTCATAGGCAAGGCCTAACTTTTCCCAGTCGCGCCAAGTGCACGGGTGCCAGCGCAAAAAATGCTGGCGGCCTCCGATCAGGCTCTCGCCGATCACCTCACGAATCCGTTCCACCTCATCCGCAAGCTGGCGCGAACCACCAAACGTGTCGTAGCCGGGATGAACGCCCAGTTCCATGCCCGCATTCCTCAGGCAGGAGAGAACCTCGCGCACAGGCTTCATAGCCAAGTCATAACCGCTGTCCCAGGCGGTTTGGCCCGAGAATTTCCAGTACAGCGCAGATACCATTCCGTGACGCTTTGACAGTTCTGCGAGTCGAAGCACCGCTTCTAACAAGCTGGGTCTGAGACCAAAAATCGGGCCAATCAAGTCACGCAAGGTAGCGGATGGTTTCCGCCGTTTTACTGTATGCCCTAATGAGTTGGACATGTTCCGCGGAAAACCTATCTCGTCGATGTCATGGGAGAGTTTGACCATCAACCTGCGTTCCGCTGGCCGCCAGCCCGGCAATAGGGACTGGATCACCTGCTCCAGGGCCAGACCATATTCGTCCACAACGGGACGGTGCAGGAAGTTATGTTTAAGCGCCACGCTCTGGGTGGCAAGAAAACGGCCGTGCATATCCCTTTCGTCTGACTGCAACTCCTCAAATCGGCTCAGAGTCAGAAGTACGGACGCAAGTAGGTCAATCGGGCATTCCCAACTCTTCTCGCTCGTCCTTACGAAGAGGGGCCCCGCGTATGTCCGATCGACGAATGGAACAATAAAGTCTGGGACAAGGTCGGCACGGTGATTCACGAATTGATATGGCCAGCTGGCGTGCACCACCTGATAATTTCCACCGGCAAGCTCAGACCAGAATGTGGAAGGCGCATGGCGGAAACGAATTCTTGCATCGCCAAGGGTTACCACCGTGGCATCATCGCTGACTTCCACGCTCCACGAATCGAGCAATTCCTGAGGAATTGCGCTTCGAAACGCCAACTCTCGAAATGCATACAATCGCGCCTCCGCGCTCGGCCCGCGTCCCATCTGGACTCGCAAAGAAGGCAGGATCCCCTCTTTGGAGATGCGAGACGATACCGGCGGCACCAGCATTTGAGAGCCATGCAACGGCGCAAGCGGCGTAGGGACGCGCTCAAGATCGGGGATTTGCTTTGAGAAACTCATCGCGCTTGCGAGTAGTT
>QIAS01000028.1:4295-6216 GCA_003225615.1 Acidobacteriota bacterium
CGGTGGTCGCCGCATCATCAAAAAAAGAACGGATTGCCGGACTCCCGGGCTTAAGGTGGTAGTCACCGTTGGAATCACCGGTGTAGTTTACGAACTTCGGATCGGCATTGATGGTTTCGGGAGCGATGTCGCCATTTTGAAGCTGAAGAGGCCCGAGTTTGTTCTGATAGGCCAGGTTTCTGATATATCGGTTGTGGGTTCCAGTACTTCCGGATTCCACGAAGCCATAACGATTGTTGTACGCAAAGATGTTGCTGGAGACGAGGCAGTTATCCGCGCGGCTTCCTTTGGGTTCGCCGCCTGCGCCAACCACCAGACCAGAGGAGCCGTTGTTGAAGACGGTGTTCCCAGAAATTATGACGCCCGACGCCGCGTGCCAGAGGTGAATACCATAGGCGCGGTTATGGTAGACGACATTGTTCAGAATATGGCCGCCCGGGTTCGCGTGGTAGATGCCATGCACCTGGCTGCCAGAGGTCAGACACAGGGAGGCGTTCGTCCATCCTATATCGTGCACGCGATTGCCGATTGTGTCGTTGTCGAAACCCGAGTAGCTGCCGTGAAAGATCCCCGCTCCACCGTTGTTGCAGAGCGATCCGGTCGGTCCGGCAATATCGTGAACGTGGTTGCCAATGAATCGCACATGAGACGCGTCGTTGTAAAGCCCTGTTCTCCCCACACCACTTACATCGAAGCCAACAATATCCACGTAATTGCCCTTGTTGTCCCATGTACTGCGATCGATGACGTCACCAACGATTTGGGCTCCCCATTTCTGTTCTGAAATGTAAGTAATGCGGGCATCCACCAGTCCGGAAGCCACCGTGTCGACCCTCCCGCGGTATACACCGGCGAGTACATGCACCGTATCGCCCGGGGCTACGACTAATGCTGCGCGTTGGATCGTTTGCCAAGGGTGTTTCTGAGAGCCTTCATAGCGATCACTTCCCTTGGGCGAGACGTAGTACTGGCGCCCAGCCAACCCGCTACGGTCCTTAGCCTTCGGTCCCTCCGCGTTCACGTCCAACACAAGAAGATGGACTGAGATCGCGACCGCGATTCCCGCAAGGATTGCTTTAAAAATAGAGGCCATATTGTTTGTCGTTAAACGAAGCAGCGCTCCCGCTTTGGCTCTCGTCAAAATGAATTCTTCAGCGTGTGATGCGGCTCTCGCTGCCACTTATGTCTTGCGGAAGGCGATGGGGAGTCGCCATAAGTGCAGTGCCGATTGAGGGGGGTAACTATTCGGTGATGTGTACATGAGTACGGGTTATACGAGAGCAGAAAGAAGTTCCTCCATGCCCTTCCGTGACCTTTTCATACACGACCGCGCAATGAACAATATTGACGCCGGATCTGGAACTGTCCACTGCTTTTCAGAGTCGTAATGACCCTTAAATTCAGGGCTGGAGCGATCAATGCTATCTGACGCTGGCAAATTAGGCTTCCTAGTCGTTCTACTCACTCTTAGCGGGTGCACAGCTGCTGCGGGTGGCGATCGATCGCTGGTTGTTTCCCCCAGTACCGTGGCCTTCGGTCAACAGCAGGTCGATACAGTGAACCAGCTCGCAGTCACCATTACGAACGGCGGCCAGGGCGCGGTGCAAATTCAGAATATTTCTTTGGACAGTTCTGGGGGATTCGCATTGAGCAGTTCGCCGCAAGGAATCACGCTGCCCCCAGGCCGCAGCATGCAAGTGACCGTAAGCTTCAAACCGATGGTGCCCACCAGCTATACCGGAACCCTGCAGGTGATTTCCAAGGCAACTTCGGCCAAGGTTTTGTTGACTGGCGCAGGCACGTCGTCGGCAATTAGCGTCTCCATCTCCCCGACCAGCGCCACCGTGCAAGTCGGACATTCTCAGCAGTTCACCGCGACGGATAGCGACGGAAACGATAGTACTACCTGGCTCGTGAACGG
>QIAS01000028.1:6459-6934 GCA_003225615.1 Acidobacteriota bacterium
GGCTGGTGAACGGCACGGTGGGCGGAGATTCGAGTGTCGGCACAGTCTCCTCGACCGGCCTCTACACCGCACCGTCCTCCGTACCCTCGCCCTCTTCCGTGTCGGTTACTGCCCAGAGCGTGGCTGATGCCTCCAAGAGCGCCAGCGCCAATGTGAGTATTGCGGCAGCCCCCGCGGTCTCTGTCTCCATCTCCCCGACCGGCGCCACCGTGCAAGTCGGACATTCTCAGCAGTTCTCTGCCGCCGTGAGCAACACGAGCAATACTGCCGTTTCCTGGCTGGTGAACGGCACGGTGGGCGGAGATTCGAGTGTCGGCACAGTCTCCTCGACCGGCCTCTACACCGCACCGTCCTCCGTACCCTCGCCCTCTTCCGTGTCGGTTACTGCCCAGAGCGTGGCTGATGCCTCCAAGAGCGCCAGCGCCAATGTGAGTATTGCGGCAGCCCCCGCGGTCTCTGTCTCCATCTCCCCGAC
>QIAS01000028.1:7135-14690 GCA_003225615.1 Acidobacteriota bacterium
CACGGTGGGCGGAGATTCGAGTGTCGGCACAGTCTCCTCGACCGGCCTCTACACCGCACCGTCCTCCGTACCCTCGCCCTCTTCCGTGTCGGTTACTGCCCGGAGCGTGGCTGACGCCTCCAAGAGCGCCAGCGCCAGTGTGAGTATTGCCAGCAGTAGCGGTGCTCAGTATTACGTTACGCCGACTGGTAGCGATTCTAATGACGGCTCCGCAGGTAGTCCGTGGGCAACGATCGCGCATGCAGCCACAGTGATCGCACCGGGCGCCACCGTTCATGTCGCTCCCGGAACATACACGGGATACATCACCACCTCGGCAACCGGAACAGCGTCCGCGCGAATCACGTACATATCTGATGTGCAATGGGGGGCGAAGATCGTCGGCGACCTGGTGGACCGTAGCACTTGGCACAATTACGGAGATTATGTGGATATTGTTGGTTTTGAATTGACTTCGGTGGGGCGCATGGGTCTGTATAACGACGGTTCCTTTGTGCGGTACATCGGAAATCATGTCCACGATGTGGCCGGACCGACTTCCGCCATGTGCGATGCCGGTGGCGCCGGAATTATGCACGGTAACTACTCTGCCTCGGACGACGACATGATTGGGAACTTCGTTCATGATATTGGTTTGGTTAACTCTGCTCAGTGCCCCGGTTTTGTTACGGTTCACGGACTCTATCACGCGAATCTACGAGGACGAATCGTCGACAATCTTGTAATTCATGCCAGGGATTACGGCATCCACCTTTACCATTCCGCGACCAACGTAATCGTTGTCAACAACACCTCGCTAAAGAACGGGTCGAGTGGATTGGTGGTCGGCAATTCGGGTGGCGGCTCGGACAATTTCACTATCGTTACAAACAACATCTTTGCCTACAATCAAAATTACGGCTTCCGCGATGACAGCGGCACGTCAGGACCAAACAACAAGTACTACAACAACCTAACCTTCAGCAACGGCGATGGAAACTATGTGGCAAGTGGCGGTACGGTCAGTGGCAACATCAGCAGTGATCCCCAATTTGTCAACTACACTGGAACCGCTTTAGGCGATTACCACCTGAAGGCTGGTAGTCCGGCAATCGACTCAGGGACTACCCTCAACGCACCCAACATTGATCTCGACGGAGGAGTAAGGCCTGTCGGCTCCGCTTACGATATAGGGTGCTATGAATACGGGACTACGCCTGGTACTTGGCCCTGGTACTGACGCTGAGCCCAGGTTTTAGAACTGCACTGGAGGATGAGACCTTCTCGTCCTCCTTTTTCTTTTCAGGAGCGTGCGTCTTCAACAATTTCGAATAGAACTGCAGCAGTGTGTGCTCTTCAGTGCTCCAGTTGTAAAGTTCGCAAGCTGCCTGACGCCCACGACGTCCCATCGCTTCGGCTTCAGCTTCGTGGGTCAATAAGTATTGTATGGCCCGGGCAATCGCCCCCGAATCCTGCGGATCCACTAACAGACCACAACCCGCTCCGTCGATAATCCGCCTCCACAAGGGAAAATCTGAAGCGATCACCGGGATCCCGGCAGCCATATATTCAAACAGTTTGATGGGTCTCGCATTTACGAAATTTGGCTCCGGCTGAAGTACCACAACTCCCAAGCGCGCTCGCGAAAGCAGGTCTGCGACTCCTGGCCGATCGAGCACGCCGAGGTATTGCACGCGAGCCCAGCCTGGCAGCACCTCAATTTCCGGCAGCAGGCCGCCAGGGGAAAGCGGGCCCGCTAGCATCATCTGGGCAGGAAGGTCGGAGGGCAGTAGAGCGAGTCCCTCCAATATCTTTCGAATGCCGCGTCGCACGCTGATTGAGCCTACATAAGCTATCGCCGGAGGGCGTTCGCACCAGGGCAAGCCGGGTGTGGGCGCGATCTCGTCAAGAATGGGGAAGTTGTGCACCACAACTGTGTTTCGGTTAACTGGATAAAAGCGCTCTGCTATTGTGGGAGTCGCGGCGATTAGTCCAGAAAAGCGACTACAGGCTACATTTTCCAATTTCTGCATAAACCACATCAATGGCCACCGGAGGCTCCGGGGAATGTAGTCCTTGTGCAGTAAGTCCGCAGGTGCATCCTCGTGGATATCGTAGACGACAGTCCTCCCCCGTGCTGCCAGCAAAAGCGCGATAGGTATGAGTTCGGGATCGTGAAAGTGGTAAACGTCCCCATTCTGCCGTTTAGCCTCCTTATATAGGGACCATGCTGAACGGGTCATTCGCGACAAACGTCCGCTGCTGACTTGTATCCCCTTAACTTCTATTGAGTCTACGATTTCATCGCGTTCATGCGGAACAACAAGGACCACGTGCTTGCCCGACCGGGCCAGAGATTTGCACTCCTTGTGAAACACTCGCACGTCAAACGCCTTGTGCACCGACGTCAGATGGACGACTTTGGGATGCTGATGCATGTCTATACGCTGAAAAAACTATGCGAGTTCATCCCGCGAAATTTCTAATGGCGTCAATCGTGTACTCGATTTGCTCGTCAGCAAGTTCTGCGAACATGGGTAGACTGACGATTTCTTCGGCAAGTTGTTCCGTCACCGGCAGAGCTCCCTTTCCAGGGTAACCGAGTTGCTGGTACGCCTCCGTCAGGTGCAGCGGAACAGGATAATGGATGCCCGTTGCGATTCCTTTGGCCGACAGGTAAGAGCGCAGTGCGTCGCGCTGCCGCGACCGGACCACAAATAAATGGAATACATGTTCGCTGCCAGCCGGTACTTCTGGCGGTGTCACCGGAGACCCGGTTAGCGCCGATGACAAATTCGCTGCATGTTTGCGGCGGAGTTGGTTCCAGTCATCCAGATAGGGCAGCTTGATGGAGAGGACCGCGGCTTGAATGCTGTCCAGGCGGGCATTCGTCCCGATCACGGAATGGCGGTATTTCGCGGGACTACCATGATCCCGAAGCAGGCGCAGTTTGCGTGCCTGCTCGGCATCGTCTGTGGTCACAGCGCCTGCATCTCCATAGGCACCCAGGTTTTTGCCAGGATAGAAACTGAAGCATGTAAGCCGGCCTGAGGCGCCAACCTTAATGCCGTCGCGCACGCTCCCATGCGCCTGGGCAGCATCTTCGATGATCTGCAGCCTGTGAGCGGCTGCGAATTCAGCTACCTGCCGCAGATCCATTGCCCGACCGTAGAGGTGGACGGGAATGATCGCCCGGGTCTGAGACGTAAGCATTCGCTCGGCCGAGGCAATATCGAGGTGAAAGGTGCTCGGATTGACATCACTGAAAACCGGCTTGGCGCCCACGTTGCTGACTGCCTCCGCGGTCGCGAAGAACGAGTTTGCGGGTACCAGAACCTCATCCCCTGGCTCGATCCCAGCCGCCTTCAAAGCGAGTTCGAGTGCGGATGTGCCTGAGGAGACCCCAATGGCGTATTTCGCGCCGATGTAGGAGGCAAATTCCTGCTCGAATCTTTCGACGAACGGTCCGCCGACGAATTGCGCTGATTCCAACACGTCTGCAATTGCACGATTGACCTCGGCCTCAACAGCGCAGTACTGCGTCTTTAAGTCAAGGAAAGGTACTTCTATTGCCAATGTGGTATTCACGATTTTGCGGCTCCGAATTGATGTTGTACCTCGGTATGGCTTAGTTGCATGCGCCGGGTGAGGTCGTGCAGCCAACGGCGTACCAGCAACGACCAAGGTAGATGTTCTTCGACGAACTTACGACCGTTTGGCCCCAGGTTAGCCGCCAACTCCGGGTCGGCGGCCAGTCGGCAGATAGCGTCTGCCACAGCATTGGGGTCACCTTCTTCAAGCACGAGTCCTGCCTTGGCATTCTTCACTAAGCGGCTGCCTTCGCCAGATCCGATGTACACAACTGGCCTACCGCAACTCATGGCGGTTAGGCTTTTGGCGGGCCGAGTGTGTTCTGAAATCGAACTCTCATTCAGGCTGACAAGTCCGCAAAGGGCGATCGAGAAAAGCTTCCCCACCTGTTCTGGTGGCACCGGGTTGAGGAAGCTCACATTACTGATCCCAAGCTCCTTTGCCATATGCATCAGCATGGGCTTGGCAGAACCGTCCCCCACGAACACAAAATGACAATCTGGGCGCCGTTCCTGTAGGATTTTTGCCGCCTGCAAAATCCGATCCACGCCGTGGGCATATCCGTGTGTGCCCGCGTAAAGAATAATGTCCTTGTTTTGCAAACCCAATTCACGCCTGAGCCTCTCATCGGGAGGCATGGGGGCGAACAGATCAGGATCCACCCCGTTGGGCAAGAAAAGCAGCTTTCGTTGTGGTACACCTCTATGCTGCAGGTCAGCCAAAATCCCCTCGGTTACGGCGCAGACATACTCAGCTTTGCGGTATGACCAACGTTCCAAAGCCCGGGCAAATTGCAGCGTGAGTCCATCCCGATTAAGCCCAAGGTTGTCGCACACTGCGTCTGGCCAGAGGTCAGCAACGTAGAAGACAAATGGTACCCGGCGAAACCTGGAGTACAGAAAGGCTGGCACTGACAACGAAAGAGGGGGAGACTCCACAAACAAACAATCCGCCTTACCTGCCTTGATAAGGCCAAACAGGGAAGCCAACGTGAACGTAGCGTAGTTGAGATAACGTCGCCAACCTTTTCCCACAGCGGCATAGAGCCAGAGGCGGTGAACACGTATCCCCTCCCAAGTCTCCGAACTGTAGAATTTGCCTCGATAACCGTCGAATATGCGCGCAACCGGATAGTTGGGCATCGCGGTTACTACTTCGATGTCATGCCCGAGGTGCCGCAACTGTCGAATAATTGCCGCTAGCCGGACCGGTGCAGCACCAAACTCAGGTGCAAAGTATTGAGTCAAAAAGAGGAATTTCACTGTTTTAACCTTTGCTTCTACTTAAGAATTGAGAGGAATGTTCGCCACAGAATGCGGCAGTCACTTGAAAATGTCGCGCTCTCCACGTAATCCAGATCCGTCCGAATCTTTTGTGGCAGTAGATTGTTAATGTAGAACTGTTCCAGTTCCTCCGCAGGCACTTTAGCTAATTCTTCCTCTTCATTGCGAAACTTCAGCGTGGCAGGACTAGTAATCCCAGGACGAAAATATAGGATATTGCGATCCTTACCAGTCAAGGTGCCCATGTATTTAGACATGTCCGGTCGAGGCCCCACCAGGCTCATGTCGCCACTGACTACGTTAAGGAATTGCGGCAGTTCATCGAGCTTCCACTTTCGCAGCCACTTACCCATCCATGTAACCCGCCGGTCCCCCGAGCGCGTGATGAGCGGGCCTGAGCCGTTTCCGTGGTTGCAGTGCATGGTTCGAAATTTTAAAACCGGAAATTCTTGACCGTTCCTTCCGACCCGATTCTGACGGAACAAAAAGGGCCCGCGAGAGCTGGCCTTTACGGCCAAGGCAAGCATCACCATGATCGGCGATGCTGCCGTGAGCACCAGAACCGCGCCGGCAAGGTCAAAGAATCGTTTACCAGAGGAAAGCGACCACAAGCGCATCCTCAGAAGTCTGGAGTTGAGACTTGTTAGGTTTGTGGATTGCATGAAGCTAAGATTGTTTTCTCAGACTGGCTTCCAGCGAACCAAAACTGGATGGAACAATTTTGAAAGTCGGAGGGTCCATGAAGCTGTCGCTTGGATATGTTTTCCAATCCATCGCCTTATTCCTGCGACGCCGCTGCTCCATAATTCCAGCAAGAGCAAAAACCATGCCGCACCAGAGCCATAATGGCCGATTGACATTAATGTCGCCACTGGTCATGGTGACGAGGAGGGAGAATGCGAAAACCGGAGCTATAAAGGTCAAATCCCGAGAGGCCCGCCAGATACGTCTCATTGTCAACAAAACAGTGAGTAAAAGAGTTGCGAGCGCGGCCAATCCGATTACGCCCTCTTCAGCCGCGACTTCGAGAATCAGGTTGTGGGGATAAGCGGGCATGTCACGATCGAAGGCATAGTAGCTCCAACCGCCTACTCCCCATCCCGTAACTGGCTTTGCCGAAAACATCCCTAGGGCCCAGCGATAGAGTGTCAATCTTTTTCCCGCGGTGTATGTTGGCGTCGAGGAACCTCCAAGTACTTCCTCAATTTCAGCCCGCTTCGTGGCAAACTTCTCGCTTGCCGCACCCTGCTGTTGCAGCCAGTACACGCACACAGCGAACGCCAACAAACCCAAAATTAAGACCGGCAGCCACACTTTAGTTGAGGTCACCGCTGCTCGCACACGGCGCAACAACATGAAGGGAATAAGTATGGCCGCGAAAGAAAGTACTGGACCGCGCGCCACTGACGCGATCAGAGCAGCACACAACAAAGGGACCGATGCCACTAAGAAAAAAGACCGTAGGTTGCAGTAAGGGCAGAAAAGCAGCCAGAGCAGACCCACTCCCACCACTTGTCCAGCTCCAATCTGGGTCACATCCCGACTGTCTGATAAGACTGCGCCACCATGGGGATTAAATACAGAGGAGTCAGTGACGCCGAAGAGGAGTCTGATGCTCAACAGAGTTGCAAAAACTACCATCGCTAGCGTGAAATGGCGTAAATCATCGTCTTTCCTGATTAAGATGAGAGGTGCAACAAACAGGACGCCGGAAATGACAAGAAAGCGAGTTAATTTATCCAAGCCGTATACCGGCGCAGGAGAGTAAAGGTAGCTAATAGTTATGACCGCAGCCAGAAGCCCGAACGCGGCTATACCTTTCCATTGAACAAAAAGCTCACGACCCCAGCTTCGCCCTTTCCCGGTCATGGTTATGAGCAAATCGAGGAAGATCGTTCCATAAAGCAGCAACAGCGCGATTATGCTTGGATCGCTGATGCTGAGACCTTTCGCCTGGTCGTTCTTAAGGTATCCGACAAAGATCAACCCCGGGATGAATGCCGCGCGGAATTTTCGCATGGCAAACAGGAGGCACGGCATTAGTGCCAGTCCAGCCAAAATCCAGAGTGGGCCACCTGTCTGCCAAGCTTCTGGCAGCCCGACAACAGCGCCTAGAATAGACACAGAAGCTGCGAGTGTGATAATGGCGATCGTCATGACATTAATTGCGATATTTGTAATAGCTGTATTCAGGTGCGTCCAGGTTTGCGCCATTCAGCACTACCCCGAGTACAGGAGCTTGGACTTCTGCAAGAATTTCTACGCTGCGGCTGAGCGCCTCGCGGGTAGTTGTGCCGCAGCGGCCCACCAGGATCACGCTATCTACGAATTGTGATAGGACGCGGCCCTCAGGGTAGGAAATGATCGGAGGGCAGTCCACAACTATAAAGCGGAACTTTTGACGAAGTGCGCCAATGATCTCTTCCAATAGAGGGGCACTGGCAATCTCAGCTATCGCGTCATTCCAACGGCGGGGCGGCAGAACAGTAAGGCCCGGAATTCCAGAAACCTTGATGAGTGCTTCTTCGAGGCGAACGTTTTCCTGCAACACGTCTTTCAGGCCGAATCTGGGCGACACTCCCAAACTACTCGCCGCGCGGGGCCGTCGGATATCAGCATCAAACAGGCAGGTTTCCCCCTGCTCGGCCAAGGCTGAGGCCAGATTGACTGACAGCATCGTCTTGCCCTCGCCTGCGGTGGAC